>JANPIG010000670.1:0-4341 GCA_031424875.1 Cytophagales bacterium | reverse complement strand
ACCCAAATTGCCGCCCATGTAGCTACTTTAGCAGGAGTCAGTGGACAAATAGAAATCAGAAATTTAGAGTTAAAATTAGGTGGAAATGCCCCTATTATGGCAAATTCATTGGGTACGTTGGGTATCAAGAATACCTGTATTGGCACGATGGGTTACCCAGATTTGAGCAATGTATTTGAAGAAATGAATCCCAATTGTGAAGTCATTTCTATTGCTGAACCTGCTCAAACTAATGCATTGGAATTTTACGATGGCAAAATCATTTTTTCTGAAGTAAGCACATTTGAGCAGCTTACTTGGACGTATGTGGCTGCAGTAGCGGGAATAGATAAACTTACCAAATGTATTTATGAAAGCCAACTAATAGCGTTTGTAGATTGGGCCAACCTCAATCATTGCACCGATATTTGGCAGGGAATTTTAGAAGACATTATTATAAATCTTAATCCTGCCACCTCCGAAAAAGAGCAAAATGCTTTTTATTTTTATAGTAAAAATAGCATGCAAGGAGATAGCAACGGAATGCGTCATAAAAACTTTTTCTTCGACCTCAGTGATCCTTCAAAACGTTCAAAGGAAGAGATTTTATCGGCTCTTGCTGTCATTAATCGTTATAAACCATATGGCAAAGTAACCTTGGGTATGAATGAAAACGAAGCTATAAAAGTTTATGTAGCTCTGGATGGACAAAATGCCGAATCGTATGATTTACAAACAGTTACGTCTTATATCTTCAGCAAAATTACGGTACATCAAGTATTAGTTCATCCCACAGACCGTTCTATTATTTGTAATAAAAATGGTGTTTTTGAGGTAAAAGGCAGACTCGTTCCCGAACCGAGGCTTCTTACGGGTGGAGGCGATAATCTGAACGCAGGATTTTGTTTGGGCTTAATAATGGACTTGCCTATTCAGCAAACTATGCTCTTGGGAATGGCAAATTCAGGAGCCTATATTACTAATGGAGTAAGTCCAGAAATTAGAGATTTGATTAATTATCTGGAAGTTTGGAGTAGTGAGATTAGTTAAACCTTTAAATTACAATGATGAATAAAACTACCAAATGATGAAATTTCCCTTGAAAAATTTGGACAAGTAAAAATATATTTATAGCTTACATCACCTAAGGAACGTAAACATAACAAATGTATCAGCCATGATGCCTTTGCTCTGTTTACGTTCCTTTTTTTTTCCTTTTTTTCCACTTAACAATCTCCAATATTTATGAGAAAATTTTCCGCCCTCGCCGCTCTTTTCTTGGGTCTTAGTTGCACGTTTGCAAATGCTCAAAATGGCAATGCCAAAAAAGAAGAAAAGAATTCAGACAACCAAACCGCCACTTATGTCGAATTTAACGACAATGGAAAAAGGTCTGAAGTCGATGCCAAACAAGTGATTAAAGATTATTTTAAAACCAAAGGAAATGATGATTTCCAAGCAATATCCAAAGAAAATGATGCTCTTGGACATAGCCACATCAAGCATCAACAGTATTTCAAGGGTATTAAAGTCGAAAGCGGTGTTTACATAACCCATGCGAAAAGTGGCATTATTCAGTCTATGAGTGGCGACTATATTCCAATGGATGATAACTTTAATGCAAAAGCTACTTTGTCTGAACAAAATGCTTTAAATTTTGCTCTTGCCTCTGTAGCTGCTAAAGAATATATGTGGAATACTGAAGATGCACCTGATTATTATGGTAAAGTGAAAGGGAAATATAGTCCAGTAGGAGAATTGGTCATAATTGAAGATTTTAAAGCTAATTCTAAAGTTGAAAAAGTAGTCCCTCATTTAGCTTATAAATTTGACATTTATGCTACTCAGCCCCTTAGCAGAGCCAACATTTATGTAGATGCCAATTCTGGAAAAATTTTGTTAGTTAATCCCATCATTCATCATGTAGCGGCTACGGGTTCTATTACAACTCGATATTCAGGTACGCTTTCAGGAGCTACAGATTTGGTTTCGGGAAAGTATCGCCTCAGAGATTATACTCGTGGATTGGGTATTGAAACCTATAACATGAAAAAAGGAACTTCCTATTCCAGAGCAGTTGATTTTACAGATTTAAACAATACTTGGACAGCCGCAGAATACCATAATATTAACAAAGACGATGCTGCCTTTGATGTTCACTTAGGACTTCAAAATACTTATGATTATTGGAAAAATGTTCATGGCAGAAACAGTTGGAATAATGCTAATGCTAAAATGAAAGCTTATGTACACTATTCAAGCAATTACGTAAATGCCTTTTGGGATGGTTCACGTATGACGTATGGCGATGGCAATGGCACAACTTTTGACCCGCTCACTTCTCAAGATGTTACCTCGCACGAATTAGGTCATGCTATTTGCCAATCTACTGCCAATTTGGTTTATTCTAACGAATCAGGAGCGTTGAATGAGGCGTTTAGTGATATTTGGGGTGCTTGCATTGAATTTGCGTATTTCCCCACCAAGAAGACTTGGTATGTGGGCGATGATTTTGATTTAGCAAATCATAAAGGTTTTCGTAATATGGCCAATCCTAATGAATTTGCAGACCCAGACACCTATAAAGGCACATATTGGTATGCGGGAACTGCTGATAATGGTGGTGTTCACTCCAATAGTGGCGTATTTAATTATTGCTTTTATCTTTTGACTACTGGCGGTTCAGGTACAAATGATATCGGTAACGCTTTTAATGTAACGGGTATAAATATTATCAATGCTGCCAAGATTTTTTATCGTGCCGAGTCGGTGTATATGACCAGCTCAACCAACTATGCGGGTGCCAGAACTGCCTGCATTCAAGCAGCAAAGGATTTATTTGGCGTAGGTTCAGCCCAAGAAATTGCTACTACTAATGCCTTTTATGCCGTTGGAATTGGAGCGGCTTATCCTTCAGGAACCACTTTATCAGCGGCTACAAATTTAAGAGTAGCAGCTACGGATGACAATTTATACACTATTTCGTGGTCGCCCGTGAAAGAGGCAACAGATTATGATGTAGAAATATTTGATGGCAATAATTGGAATAAAATAGCAAGCACCAGCACGTCAACATCAGAGATTAGAAGTTTTACGGAAGAATTGACTTGGCGAGTAGTAGCGAAGAATGACAAAGGAGACACTGCTCCAAGTGAGTCCAATCAGCTATCTCCTGAAGAAGGAATAATTTATTATAAAATATACCCTAACCCAACCAGTGATTTCATGCAGATTCAGTATAAAGCTAAGCAACAAGGGGAAATACGGGTGCAGATAACAAACACTATGGGGAAAATTCTCTTCCTGCAAAATGAACAAATTGAGTTAGGGAATAACGATTTACGTCTCAATATTCGTTCTGTACCCAAAGGGCGATATATCGTAACGGTAACCGATTTATCTAATGCTCAACAAATAAGATCAGGGGCAAAAATTGTGGTTTTGGAATAAGAAGCAATGATTATATTTACAAATTAAGAAAGGTGGTTATTTGGACAAAATAGCTACCTTTTTTATGCAAATATTGGGTAACTTATAACTATTGAATGAATCAACCAAATTCAATCATGATTTACACGGAAATATATGGTCGTTGTCCTTTTGAAGGCTATGGTTTATAAATATCTTTTTGGTACTCATAAACTTGTGTATAAACCGTAGCCCTTTTGAAGGTCGATGACCGTGTTCTCCAATAAAACCCTGTATAAATCATAGTTGTCCAACAATCATAAATTATCCCTCAATGATTCGTATTTTTGACAAAAATTGTAAACTTGATTTTACTCAATGACAAACCCCTACCACGAATCCGAAACCTTTGACAAAATAGATTTCTCAAAAACTCCTTTCCAAAGAAGTGAATACGAAAACTGCACTTTCACTAACTGCGTATTTGCTAATACAGATTTGTCAAACGCAAAGTTTATAGATTCTGAATTCCTCAATTGCGATTTGACGATGGCAAAAATCATGGCTACGGGCTTTCAGGAGGTAAAATTTAAGGATTGTAAACTCTTGGGCTTGCATTTTGAAAATTGTAATGATTTTCTTTTCTCCGTAAATTTTGAAGGTTGCAATCTCAATTTAGCTTCTTTTTACAAACGAAAAATTAAGAAAACCAAGTTTAAAGATTGTACTTTGGTAGAAACTGATTTCTCAGAAACCGACCTAAATATGGCAATTTTTGATAATTGCGATTTGTCGGGGGCAATATTTGACAAAACAAATTTAGAAAAAGCTGATTTCAGAACCTCCTTCAATTTCAGTATCGACCCCGAAAGAAACCCAATCAAAAAAGCCCGCTTTTCACGGTCAGAATTGAGTGGATTGTTGGATAAGTATAAATTGGATATAGAGTAAACG
>JANPIG010000669.1:0-6362 GCA_031424875.1 Cytophagales bacterium | reverse complement strand
GAATATTTTCCTCAAAAAAACTTATTTCTTTTCGCTTGTTTTCTATATTTAACCATAACTGCAGGTTTAGTGGCTCTAAGTCGTTCGTGGAGTTCAATTGATGCTGCTTTTCAAAATCGTTATTTGCATAATTCCGTGATTGGTTTGGTACTATTGTATTGTACACTATTACTATATCGTTCAGAAAAAATTAAGAAATATATCTTGATGGCTGGAACGCTTTTTAGCATAGTTTATTATTTTTTTTCATGGTATTCAAACTACGAATTGTTACGATTTCAACAACAAACTCAAGAATCAGATGCTGTTAATTATGCCATCAATGGGGTAACTGTAGTAAATGACAAATATTTTAACATGAATATTGATTCTGTTTTAAGAAAATCATTTCAAGATGGCATTAGTGTATTACCAAAAAGTAAATTAAAAGATGCTGTATTAAATTTAGATAAATATCAAATGGGCTCAGGTCCTAAGTTTCCTATCGAAATATTAAAAGATTCGATTCTATCTTTTAATATTTCAAATTCGCATTACCGTCCTGTTTTTCATTTTATCAATTTAAATTCTCCACATAATGGTAAAGTTTATTTACTTTTAAAATCTGATAAAAATACTTTTATTTTTGCCACTAATCACCGTAGAAATAGAAAATTAGATTTCATTAAAACCACTCATTTCTTTACCGCAGGCTTCTATACTTCCGTAATGACTGATGCCATGCCCACTGGTGAATATACAGTTGGAATTCTTCAAGAAGACATAGATAATTCCTTTCAATATTTCACAACTGATTATAAAATCCTAAACCCCTAACCTTTCCTTTCTTAAATTTTTTCCTTCGTGTTTTTTTGTGTAAATTAGGGTTTAAATTAACCACAAAAGAGATTATTTTCGTATAAATATAAAGTTATAATAAAAATTACTCGATAAACCGTTGATTTTCAAAGCATTAACAATTATTTTTATCAAAAAAACATCTCCTTACTCAGAGAATACAAAGAACAATTTATAGTAAATGAAAAACAAAAGTCTGCCAGAAAATTTAGAAGAAAATACAAATAATATCCCCCAAAACGATTCTCTTCACGACCAAGTTTCCGTGTCTGGATTGTATGAGAATTGGTTCTTGGAATATGCTTCTTATGTTATTTTAGAACGTGCCGTACCCGCAGTAGAAGATGGATTAAAACCTGTTCAACGTCGTATTCTTCATGCCTTAAAAGAGATGGACGATGGGCGTTTCAATAAGGTTGCCAACGTAATTGGACAAACCATGCAGTACCATCCACACGGGGATGCCTCCATCAATGATGCTATGGTAAACATGGGTCAAAAAGATTTGGTGTTTGATATGCAGGGCAATTGGGGTGATTATCGTACAGGAGACGGTGCCGCTGCTGCTCGTTATATTGAAGTTCGCTTATCGAAATTTGCCATTGATGTTATTTTTAATCCACAAACAACTGAATGGCAATTATCGTATGATGGTCGTAAAAAAGAACCCGTTTCGCTTCCCGTTAAGTTTCCACTACTTTTAGCTCATGGAGTAGAAGGAATTGCTGTGGGTCTTTCTACCAAAATAATGCCTCATAATTTTGTGGAACTGATTGAGGCCTCTATTGCCGTTTTGAAAAACAAACCTTTTGAACTATTCCCTGATTTCTTGACGGGTGGTTCAGTAGATGTTTCAAATTACCAAGATGGTCAGCGTGGTGGAAAAATTAGGGTAAGGGCAAAAATTGAAGAATTTGATAAGAAAACTTTGATTATTAAGGACATACCCTTTTCTACAACCACTACCAACTTGATTGACTCAATCATTAAAGCTAATGATGCTGGTAAGATTAAAATCAAGAAAGTAATTGACAATACTGCCAAAGACGTTGAAATTCAAGTACAATTAGCACCAGGGGTTTCTCCTGATGTTACGATTGATGCACTATATGCTTTCACCGATTGCGAGATTTCAATTTCACCGAATGCTTGCGTTATTATTGCTGATAAACCTCACTTTGTGGGTGTTTCAGAGATTTTAAGAACTTGTACTGCCCAAACTGTCAGATTATTAGAGCGAGAACTGGAGATACGCAGAGACGAGTTGATGGAACGATTGTTATTTAGCTCTCTTGAAAAAATATTCATCGAAAATCGTATTTATCGTGATATTGAGGAATGTGAAACTTTTGAAGCCGTTATCAAAACAGTTGACAAGGGCTTAGATCCATACAAACCACAATTTTATCGTGAAATTGTTGAGGATGATATTCTCAAATTATTGGAAATCAGAATCAAAAGAATCTCAAAGTATGATGCTTTCAAGGCGGATGAATTGATGAAACGTTTGCAAGATGAATTAGCAGAAGTGCTGGATAATCTGGCCAATATCATCCGTTACTCTATTGAATATTTCAAAGACATTTTGAAAAAACATGGTAAAGGACGTGAGAGAAAAACAGAAATTCGTAATTTCAATACTATTTCTGCCACGGTGGTAGCCGCAAATAATCAGAAATTATATGTCGATAGAGTAGGCGGATTTGTTGGTTATGGCTTGAAGAAAGAAGAATTTGTAATGGATTGTTCGGATATTGATGATGTTATTATTTTCCGTCAAGATGGCAAATGTGTGGTTACCAAGATTCAAGAGAAAGTTTTCGTAGGCAAAGACATCATTTATGTTTCAGTTTTCAAGAAAAATGATGATCGTAAAGTCTATAATTTGGCTTATTTTGATGGAAAGTCTGGTGTTTCTTACGTGAAAAGATTTAAAGTAACTGCAGTAACTCGTGACCGTGAATATGATTTAACAGCGGGTAACCCAAAATCTAAATTGCTTTACTTTACAGCTAATGATAACGGCGAAGCTGAGACCATCCAAATTAACCTGACGGCATCATGCACTGCCCGTGTGAAGCAATTTGACTTTGATTTCAAGACACTTTTGATTAAAGGCAGAGATTCTATGGGAAATGTCTTAACAAAATATCCTGTCAGGAAAGTAGTTATGAAATCAGCAGGTATTTCCACGTTGGGAGGCGTTGATATTTATTATGATGAAAACGTAGGAAAACTAAATAGAGACGAACACGGACGTTATTTAGGTAATTTTGATGCCAAGGATAATATCTTAGTAGTTTATAATGATGGTCAATATGAACTGACTAATTTTGAGTTGACAAACCGTTATGAGCAAAAAGACATTATGCTGTTGGCAAAATTCATTCCTGAAAGTATCATAACTGCAGTTTATTTTGATGGAGGTTCAAAACTTTATTACGTTAAAAGATTTAGAATTGAAACGACAACCGTGGATAAAAAATTCTTATTTATTTCAGATGAAAAGGGTTCAAAATTGACTTTTGCAAGTCTTGATAATTACCCAAGAATTGAACTATCTTATAAAAAAGAAAAAAATTCCCCCATCATTAAAGAGGAAATTGATATTGACGAAGTAAGTGAAATAAGAGGATGGAAAGCAATTGGCAGTAAATTATCTCCTTACTTGGTTCAAAGTATTAAGGGGTTAGAGTCTAAAATTGTAGAGAAAGAGCCAGAAAATTCAAGTAAGAGTAGTAATGAAATTACGGTAGATATAGAATTACCCAAGAAGTTGGTAGCCCCTGACGAAATTGAGTTTCCAAAAATGAACGAAGTTTTAAAAGCTGAGCAACTGGGGTTATTTTAAATATAGATTTGAGATGGTAAAACGGTCGTTGTTCTTATGAAAGACACCGACCGTAAAATATAGGTTTTTATGAAAAACACACTTGAAATATCGTTAGAACAACCTTTTGAATGGGGAAAGTATTTCAAAAAATCCCTTAAAGGAGTAATTGCATTAAGTTTCTTTTTGCTATTGGGGGCTCTGTTAGCTAATATTTGGGTAGTGTATTCAACAAATAAAGAAAATTTTTATGAGGTTTCAAAATTGCCCTCTAATGATGTTGGCTTGGTTTTGGGAACCAGCAAAGGCATTCATGGAAAAAGAGAAAATCTGTTTTTCAAGTATAGGATGGAAGCAGCAGCAAAGTTATACAAAGAAGGCAAAGTAAAGTTTTTGATTTTAAGCGGCAATCATGATTCAGTTTTTTACAACGAACCAAATGATATGAAACAGGCATTGATGTCCTTGGGAGTTCCGGAAAATGTTATGACACTAGATTTTGCAGGTTTTAGAACTTATGATTCAATTTTGAGATGTAAGGAAGTTTTTAATCAGCAAAGATTCACTATCATTTCGCAACCTACACATAATGCAAGAGCACTATTTTTAGCCAACAATTTAGGTATTGATGCCGTAGCTTTTGCTGCACAGGATGTTCCTTCTGGTTATAAAACGTATTTGAGAGAATACTTTGCTCGTCCTAAAGCAGTACTTGATATTTATTTTTTTGACCGTTTAGAATATGGTTCAAAAAAAGGGATTGACGTAAAATCAGAGAAAAGATAATGTAAAAATCTGTTATTAAAATTTTAAAAACATTAAAAGGGCTTGCAAGTTTTAAGTTTGCAAGCCCTTTTTCTATACAATATTCTCCAACTTTTCATCCGCTAAAACAAAGGGCTGCGAATAAAGTCTTTTGCCAGTTGCCTTAAAAATAGCATTGGCAATTGCCCCTCCAGTAGGTGGAAGTGCTGGTTCGCCCAAGCCCGTGGGGTCGATGCCATTATTAACAAAATGTACATCAATTTCTGGAACTTCATTATAACGAATTAAGCGGTATTTATCGTAATTATTTTCTTGAGGGGCGCCATCTTTAAATTTTAAATTAGCATACATTGCATGTCCAAATCCATCTACAATTGCCCCATAAACCTGATTTCTTGCTCCACTTTGATTGACTACTACTCCACAATCGGTTACAGCATAAACTTTTTTAAGCGTTGGTTTGCCTTTCTTTACTTCAATTTGAGCAACTTGGGCCACATAAGACAAATGCGAAAAGTAAACGCTAAAACCTTGAAAAATCCCTTTCTTTTGTTTACCCCAATTGGCTTTGTCAGCCACCATTTTGATAACTTCGATAAAACGATCGGGCTCATAGGTAATTTTACCAACAGGTTTTGATTTAGCTTTTTCTAATAATTCTAAACGGAATTGAATTGGATCTTTTCCTGCAGCAGTGGCTACTTCATCTAAGAATGACTGCTCGGCACTGGCCAAGAAATTTGTAATGGGAGCCCTCCAGGGTCCTGTTGTAATAGGCGATTTATGCTCAACTGATTCAATCAATACATTTTCAATAGCTCCCACAGGAAAATTATCTTGGCGTGTAGAATTTCCTGAATTCATACCTACACCTTTCAAATAAAATCCTGTCATATTACCATTCTTATCCAATGAGGCCTTAAAACGATATTTAACCGCAGGACGATAGATTCCACCTGTCATATCATCTTCACGTGACCACAAAACCTTGACTGGGGCTTTAATGATACTGGATAATTCAGCGGCTTCGAGCGCAAAATCTGCATTAAGTCGCCTGCCAAATCCTCCCCCCATTTTGGTTAAGTCAATCGTAACTTTATCAGGAGATATTCCTAATAATTTAGACACTTTTTGCTGAACATCGGGTGGGTTTTGTGTGGGTCCCACCAATTCTACTCCATCCGGGCGCACATGAGCAAAGAAATTCATGGGTTCCATGGGATTATGCGGAATAAAAGGACATTGATACTCAGCTTCGATAATTTTATGAGCATTTTTAAAAGCCATTTCAATATCACCATCTTTACGGCGAACTTCGGCTTCTTTTTTATTCATCAAATCATTAAAGATACGATTATGATCATCGGTACTTTCGAGTTCTTTATCTTTCTCCCATTCAAATTTGACCACCTTGCGGGCTTGCATAACTTCCCAAGTTGATTTTCCAACAATAGCAACTTTATTACCAAAAGAGACTACATTTACAATTCCTGGCATTTTTTTAGCTTCTGTTGCATCAAAGGATTTTAATTTCAATCCAAAAGCAGGAGGGCGTTGAATTTGTGCATGCAACATTCCTTCACGTTTAAAATCGATGCCAAAAAGTGACTTCCCCACTAACAAATCTGGATTATCAACCCCTTTTATTGTACCTCCAATTAAGGTGTAATCGGCAAACTTCTTTAACTCCACTTTTTCTGGAACTTTTATTTTTGAAGCACTTTCAGCTAATTCGCCATAACTTATTTTTTTTCCAGAGGAATGAATTACAAAACCTTTTTCAGTTTTCAATTCACTACTATTTACGCCCATTTGTTGGGCAGCAGCCTCTTTTAAAAGATATTTGGCTGTTGCTCCAGCTTTCCGTAATCTATCCCATGAGTGTTTAATAGCACCGCTACCACCAGTCAATTGGCGTTCAAATCTTTTG
>JANPIG010000668.1:0-2331 GCA_031424875.1 Cytophagales bacterium | reverse complement strand
GTGAATTTTGCCTTCAAAATCCATCTTTCCTATAAATCCTCCGTTTGGTAAATCAAGTGAATTTTTTAGCCAAAACTGAAGAATATCGTCTAGCGATTCTTGGATTTCTTGTTTGTATATCGAGATATTCATTATAGATGATTATACATTTTCAGCCATTAATTCAGCATTTTTTACTTTGTTGGATATCTCTAAATGCGCCATATTTTTATCAATAATGTCATGTAAGGTAGCCACTGAAGCCGCCGAACGCAAACCGTCTTCGGGCGTATTGATTACATAATCTAATAATTGCTCTATGGTAGAAGTGGCCACGTGCATACGAGTATCCGAAGAAGCGTAATAGATGAAAACCTTTCCATCATTGTCCAAGATCCAACCGTTTGAAAAAGTTACATTAGAAACATCGCCAATTCTTTCTTCGCCCTCAGGAGCAATAAAATACCCTCCTGGCTTGTGAATAACTTTGGTAATGTCTTCTAAATCAGTTAGGAACATATACAAAACATACCGTAAACCTGCCGCCGTATTTCTAACCCCATGAGCCAAATGCAACCATCCTTTCTCCGTTTTGAGGGGAGCAGGTCCTTGACCATTTTTTACTTCATAGACGGTATGGTAGCGTTTTTCATCTAAGATAAACTCTTTTTTCACCACGGCATTTTCCATAGAATCAGCAAAGCCATAGCCAATTCCACCGCCTGTGCCAGCTTCAATAAAACCGTCTTGTGGGCGAGTGTATAGGAAATATTTACCATCCACAAATTCGGGATGCAATACTACATTGCGTTGTTGAGGTGAAGGCGTAATTAAGTCGGGCAAACGCTCCCAAGATTTCATATCTTTTGTTCTGACAATACCGCATTGTGCTATCGCTGAAGTTTCATCTCCAAAAATGGCGTTTGGGTCTTTACGTTCTGTACAGAAAAGACCATAAATCCACCCATCTTCATGTTGAATCAACCGCATATCATAAACGTTACCATCGGGATTTTGCGTTTCTTCTAAGTTTATTGGGTAATCCCAAAACGTGAAGTTATCAATTCCGTTTGGGCTTTCTGCTACTGCAAAAAAGGACTTTCTGTCTAAGCCTTCCACTCGAACGACCAAAAGGTATTTTCCTTCAAATTTTATGGCTCCTGCATTGAATGTAGCATTAATTCCGAAGCGTTCCATCAGGAAAGGATTGCTTTCAACATTCAAATCATATCGCCAGTGAATAGGAGCGTGTTGGGGCGTAATGATGGCATTTTGGTAACGGTCATAAATTCCATTCCCTAAGGCGATTTTTAAATTTTTTTGAGCAATTAGCTCTGTATGACTACTTTTTAATTGAGAGAGTCTTTTTTGAAACAGATTATTCATAAAAGTATTTTTATTTTTTGCTTGATTTTAATTTTCTAATTTATTCCACCAAGTACGTTTTAAAATGAAAATTACTAATGCCATAACAGCAATATCAACCATTAAAGGCAAATTCATTCCGAGAACCAAATACATCGGTAAAACGGTTAAGCAAAGTTGAGCTATTACTCCCAACACGACATTAAACATATCTAATGTAAAATTTTTATTTGCTTTGAAATGGGGGTCTTCCTTCAATATTAAATCATTGATAGGTTGCCAAAACCCCCATGGGCGAACGGTTTTATAGAATTGTTTTAAGACTTCTACATCCGTAGGTTCAGCCATATAGGTTCCAATTATCGAAGCTATTAATGAAATTACAAATAACAGAGGCCACCAATAAAGCGGTAAACCTGTGGTAACGTAAGGCATCAATAAAGCAGCCACAATCCCAGCGGTCATTCCCCAGAAGAAACCATTGGCATTAAACCTCCACCAATACCATTTTAAGCAATTGGCCGCTACATAGCCACCATATAATCCACCTACTATCCATTGTAAAATATCGTTTACACTACCTGCCATAAAACCCAATAAAATCCCAATAATTACCACCAAAACTCCCACTATATAATTCATTTGGATAGTCTTTTTATTACTGGCATTTGGGTTGATAAATTTCAAATAAATATCATTTACAATGTAGGCCTGTGCAGCATTTAGTGTACCGCTGAACGTACCCATAAAAGCCCCCATGAGCCCTGTAACAACGATTCCTAAAATTCCAACAGGCAAAAAATTATTAATTGCTCCCGGTAAAAGAAGCTCAAAGTCGTACTTTCCTGTGGGGTCTTTTATGATTAGTTGGTTGTAATGAAGCAATGCTAAAACCGTTAATCCAATAATCATAGAGTAGCGAATGGGTAATAAAATAATACTCACAAATCCCGTCATTTTACTGGCTTCTTTGGGGCCACGAGTACT
>JANPIG010000667.1:0-2050 GCA_031424875.1 Cytophagales bacterium | reverse complement strand
AATTAAATTCATCACTCCATACAAGCTTCATGTGAGGAGATTTACTCTTTTTTGCTTTTGAATGACCATAATTTGACTTTGATTTTGACTGTGCTTTTATCTGATAAAAACTACAAAATAAGATTAATGTTAAAACAGAATATTTTTTCATTTTCGAGATTTGATTAATAAACACAAACGTAGTAAGAATTTGATAAATGATATTATTTTTTACAAAATTTTAGGTGAAAATTGGATTTAATATATTGAAAATTGCAAAAAAAGATATATTGGTAATGTTCAAAAAAGAATAACTATTGTTATATTTTGAATAAAAATTATTATTACTTATAGTTAAATTTGTGTGCTACAATATCAGTCAAATTGAAACAAATATTGAGTTTCATGATACTACAATTCTACTATCACCTTTAAAGTATTTTATTGTTTATCATCTCATTAACCAAGCATCTATTCGTAGGTTGTGAGGAGAAGTATAGCTGAATTTTAAATCTAAGTGCATTTTACCTGTTTTTTGTCTAAATTTTTAATACAATTTTATTATGAACCCTAAATTTTACTTGTCGAGGTATCTCCTGATACCGCTTTTATTACTTTCATTTTTGACCATAGGTCAGAATAATTCACCGCTTTCCGTTTCAGGTATTGTTAAAGACGAAAAAGGTGAAGTTATTGTAGGTGCTAACATTTCTATTAAAGGGACTGTCAGAGGAACGGCAAGTGATGCTAATGGAAAGTTTAGAATTGATGTGCCAAATAGTTCCTCGACGCTTGTATTTTCTTACGTAGGTTTTGGCTCGAAAGAGATAACCGTTGGCAATCAGACCACCATCAATATGGTCTTGTTATCCAACGAAAGCATTCTGGATGAGGTCGTTGTGATTGGTTATGGAACTCAGAAAAAATCTGATTTAACGGGTGCAGTAGGTTCTGTAAAACAAGACCAACTTCTCGAACGTCCAGCTACATCGCTCAATCAAGCTCTTTCAGGAAGAATGGCGGGTGTGCAAGTAAACACCAATTCTGGGCGACCAGGCGGTAGAACAACCATCCGAGTAAGGGGTTTTAGTTCAATCAACTCATCCAACAATCCGCTTTACGTGGTGGACGGCGTGATGCTCCCACAAGGGAATCAAAACCAATTTAGCAACGCCATTGACTTCATCAATCCGAACGATATTGTGTCAGTTGAAGTGCTGAAAGACGCTTCCTCAACTGCCATTTATGGAGCAAGAGGTGCGAATGGTGTTGTGTTGATAACAACTAAAAAAGGCAAGTCAGGCGACGGACAAATTACCTACAATGCTGATTTTAGCGTGAACACCATCGGACCAAATCGCCCTGAAGTTTTGAATGCAAAACAATACATGGCCGTTGAAGATTTGGCTTGGAAAAATATGGAAAAATATGACCCAGCGGGCTGGAATGCAGGAAAATGGGCCTATTTGAATCCAAAACTACGCAGAACAGATCCAAGAGTTTTTGATGCCAGTGGCAATCCATTATTCGATACGAATTGGTTTGATGAAACAACTCAAAACAAACTTTCGCAAAATCATCAGTTGGGTTTTAGTGGTGGAACTGACAAAACGCAATACTCGTTCTCCTTGGGTTTCAGGGATGATCAAGGACTATTGAAAACTACTTTTTTGAAAAGATATTCGGGAAGATTTACCATTGATGACCAAATTAAATCATGGTTGAAAGTGGGTGGAACGCTTGCGTATAATAGTCAAACCGAAAATTTATCAGATATTAATGATGCTGTTCCTCGCCAAATTGTGGAAGATTTTCCCTTTCTTCCTGTTAAATATGCCGACGGAACGTATGCCAATAACCGAGATTTCCCCTTTGCTGAAGGTGCTTTTAGCTCTGTTCATCGCTTAATGGGTCGTCAATTTATTCTGAATACCCAAACAACTACGGGTTCAATCTATTCAAACATAACCCTTGCAAAAGGTTTGGAAATGAGAACGGTATTGGGAGCAAACGTAATTACTCAGGAAAATAATCAATCACAAACCAGAACATTGGCAATCGGACAGCAAGG
>JANPIG010000666.1:0-5254 GCA_031424875.1 Cytophagales bacterium | reverse complement strand
CCCGTTGCCACTGGAGGATTTGGCTGTAAAACCGTTACCGTCACATCCGATGAATTACCAGAGATACAGGTAATTCCGTTCAGCGTTGTTTCACATTTTGCGTAATAATTAGTCGTTGCCGTGGGTGAAACAGGCATCGTTGCCAAAGCATTATCAGCAGATTGATACCATTTCAAGACATCATTCACGCCCGAACAACCCGTTGCAGTAAGCGTAATACTTGCTCCAAAAATGATTTGGGTATTTGCCTGTGGCGTTGGGATTACCACGACTGGGTTAACCGTTACCGAAGTCGTTGCGGTACTCGTACAACCGTTCACATTAGTTACCAAAATCGTGTAAGTGCCTGATATGGAAGCCGTTGCTGATGGAATGCTTGGGCTTTGTTGGCTTGAAGTATAACCATTTGGTCCATTCCACAAATATGTTCCAATGCCTCCACCGGTTAATTGCAGGGTTACTCCCGAACAAATTGGAGAGTTATTGCTCGCTGTTGCCGTTGGTAAAGCATTGATGACTACTGCCGTTGTGGCGGTATTTATACAACCATTCACATTGGTTACTGTCACGGTATAAGTCCCTGATGCTGAAACCATTGCACTGGCAATACTTGGATTTTGGGCAGTGGAAGCAAAGCTATTTGGACCCGCCCAAGCAAAAGTAGATGGCGAGTCACTGCTTCCTACACTCACAGTCAAGTTTAAGGTATTTCCCGCACAAACTGGTGTATTGCTACCGATTGTAGGAACTGGTCTTGGATTTACATTGACCGTTGTCGTTGCCGTGCTTGAACAGCCCGTAGTAGTATTACTTGCCGTTACCGTATAAAGCTGAGTGGCACTTGGTGAAACCGTTACGGTTTGTCCTGATAAATTACCAGGATTCCACACAAAATTATTCGCCACACAAGCCGTACTTAACTGTCCTCTGATTTCTCCGCCTGGGAAATTGGCATTATGAACATTGACGTAATAAAGGCCTGCTAATAAATCCGCTTCTTGGGTTGTAGTCAGTGTTCCAGTATAAGTGAAACTTCCTGTTGTTACTCCTGGTACGCCTGAGAATCCGATGACAACCCCACCATTTACACCAACTGCTGCTTTATGAATGTGGGCAGCCGAGGCATTGGCCGTTAATCCATTGAAAGAAATCGTCAACAATAATTGTTTCGTTACTTTATCAAATGTTCCAGAAACCGTACCCGTTGCCGTGGAAATATTGGCTGGTACTTCCGAAGCACCACTCAAGATTGTGCTAACCGTCAGCAAATTACACGTTGCCGTTAATGATGCCGTTGAACCTTCACATATTGTTTGATTTGCTCCTGCATCCACCACTGGCAAAGGATTAACCGTTACTGAAGTAGTGGCGGTTGAGGTACAACCATTCACATTCGTTACCGTTATTTTGTAAATACCTGATGCTAAGATGGTTGCACTCGTAATCGTTGGACTTTGAGCCGTTGAAATATAGCTGTTTGGTCCTGTCCAAGCGTATGTTCCAACGCCTCCACCGGTGAGTGAAACGCTTGTTCCTGCACAAATACTTGGCGTACTGGTGCTTGCCGTTGCCGTTGGAATGGCATTAATAGTAACTGAAACCGTAGCCGTTGAGGTACAACCACTTACATTCATAACCGTTATCGTATAAGTTCCTGATGCTGAAACTGCTGCATTGGCAATGGTTGGACTTTGAGCCGTTGAAGAATATCCATTTGGTCCTGCCCATGCGTATGTTCCAACCCCTCCACCCGTGAGAGAAATATTGTTCCCTGCACAAATGACTGGTGTGTTTGTGCTTGCCGTGGCGGATGGATTTGCATTGACCGTTACTGCCACCGTTGCAGTACTCGTACAATTGTTAGCATTCGTAACAGTTATCGTATAAGTCCCTGATGCTGAAACGATTGCATTGGCAATGCTTGGGCTTTGAGCCGTTGAAGAATAAGCATTTGGGCCTGTCCATAGGTAAGTACCAACCCCTCCACCATTGAGTGAAATAGTGTTGCCTACACAAATGGGAGAATTGCTACTGGCGGTTGCCGTGGGTAGTGCATTGACCGTTACCGAAGTCATAGCCGTTGAGGTACAACCACTTACATTCGTAACCGTTATCGTATAAGTTCCTGTCGCTGAAACTGTTGCATTACTTATCGTCGGACTTTGTGCCGTTGAGGTATATCCATTTGGTCCTGCCCACAGGTATGTTCCAATTCCTCCACCCGTGAGTGAAATATTGTTCCCTGCACAAATAACTGGTGTGCTACTGCTTGCTGTTGCTGTTGGCGTTGCATTTACCGTTACTGCCACCGTGGCAGTACTCGTACAATTGTTAGCATTCGTAACAGTTATCGTATAAATCCCTGATGCTGAAACGATTGCATTGGCAATGCTTGGGCTTTGAGCCGTTGAAGTATAAGCATTTGGTCCTGTCCATAGGTAAGTTCCAACCCCTCCACCAGTGAGTGAAATAGTGTTGCCTACACAGATGGGAGAATTGCTACTTGCCATGGCCGTTGGTAGTGCATTGACCGTTACCGAAGTCGTAGCGGTTGAGGTACAACCACTTACGTTCGTAACCGTTATCGTGTAAGTTCCTGATGCTGAAACCGTTGCATTACTTATCGTTGGGCTTTGTGCCGTTGATGAATAACCATTTGGTCCTGCCCATGCGTATGTGCCGATGCCTCCACCCGTGAGAGCAATATTGTTCCCTGCACAAATAACTGGTGTGTTAGTGCTTGCCGTTGCGATTGGAGTTGCATTGACCGTTACTGCAACCGTAGCAGTACTCGTACAACTATTTGCATTGGTTACGGTAATGGTATAAGTACCTGTGGCTGAAACTGTTGCATTACTTATCGTTGGACTTTGTGCCGTTGATGAGTAACCATTTGGCCCTGTCCATAAGTAAGTTCCAATGCCTCCACCCGTGAGTGAAATACTGTTACCTGCACAAATTACTGGCGTACTACTGCTTGCGGTTGCCGTTGGCGTTGCGTTGACTGTTACCGCCACAGATGCCGTGCTGGTACAACCACTTACATTCGTAACCGTTATTGTATAAGTCCCGGTTGCTGAAACCGTTGCATTACTTATCGTTGGACTTTGTGCCGTTGATGAATATCCATTTGGTCCTGCCCATAGGTAAGTTCCAATTCCTCCACCCGTGAGTGAAATATTGTTCCCTGCACAAATAACTGGTGTGTTTGTGCTTGCCGTGGCGATTGGAGTTGCATTGACCGTTACTGCCACCGTTGCCGTACTGGTACATCCACTCACATTTGTCACAGTTATTGTATAAGTCCCTGTTGCTGAAACACTTGCGTTACTTATCGTTGGACTTTGTGCCGTTGAAGAATAACTATTTGGTCCTGCCCATGCGTATGTTCCAATCCCTCCACCTGTGAGAGCAATGTTATTTCCCGCACAAATGACTGGGGTGCTGGTGCTTGCCGTGGCTGTTGGTAAAGCATTGACTGTTACTGCCACGGTTGCCATACTGGTACATCCATTCACATTTGTCACAGTTATTGTGTAAGTCCCTGTGGCTGAAACCATTGCATTGCTAATTGTTGGACTTTGAGCCGTTGAAGAATAACCATTTGGCCCAGTCCATAAGTAAGTTCCTATACCCCCACCTGTAAGTGAAATTGAATTTCCTACACAAATGGGTGAGTTACTACTGGCGGTTGCGGCTGGAACAGCATTCACTGTTACTGCCGTTGTTGCCGTAGCCGTACAATTATTGGCATTAGTTACCGTAATTGTATAAGTACCTGTTCCTAATGATGTTATACTGGCAATTGTTGGACTTTGTGCCGTTGAAGTGAAGCTATTTGGACCTGCCCATAAATAGGTATTTCCTGCTGCACCACCTGTTAAATTCAAGGTTGTTCCTGCACAAATAGGCGAATTGCTACTGGCTGATGCCGTTGGTAATGAAGAAATAGTAACTGCACTCGTAGCAACTCTACCACTTACGCAATTTGTTGCCTCACAAGCTGCATAATAAGTAGCCGTACTTGTAGGCGATTGCGATAAACTCGTTCCCGTTCCGATGCTTGCACCTCCCGTTGCGGTGGTGTACCATGTAGGCGTTCCGCTTGCACAAGTGGCTGAAAGCGTTACGCTTCCATTTGGACAAATCGTTGTATTACTTACTGAAACGGCAGTTGGTTTTACATTATTAAAATCAAAAGGAACAACAAACGTACAGAATCCTTCGGCAGGTACATTTGTTACTTGGGCGTAAAGTGTTTGTGTACCCGTTGGAATGGTATTATTTGCCGTAAATTTATTTCCTACCGAAGTATAAGTTCCTGCCGAAGTAGTGGCGGTTGCATCGGTAAAAATTCCACTTACTGTATAATTATTACTTCCTCCCAAAGTGAAAATTGGACAAGCATTCGTAATTACCATTTTGTTATTGGTAATACCTGAAACTGTATTTGCTTTTAAAACACCACCATTAGTAAATGTGCCTGTGTTGGTAAAATCATAAGCATTTGGCATTTGAAGCAAACCATTATTTGTTGTAGTACCAGTATTTACGAATGTACCCGTAGCCATCAGAATTTTACCACAAGGATTAGTTTCAATGAATGCAGGAGTTATATTTGAAATACCCGTTCCTGAATTAATATTGAACGTACCTGAACCTGCGAACGATGTATTACCTTGTAAACTCATCGCTAAAACTGAACCATTATAATTGATAATTCCTAAATTACTAAATTGCAATTGGTCTGATGATAAACCTACTTCGATACCCGTTCCGTTTTCTATAGTAATGATACCTGCTGGGTTATTAGTTACATAAGAACCACTCGAAGAACCCACCCCAATACCTGAATCGGTGCTATTAATCACTATTGTTCCATTGTTGTATAAATAACTTCCAAAAGTGGTTCCCCGCAAATAAATAGAAGCTAAAACAGCGGTTTGCGTTGCGGATTCAATCCTAATAGTTCCAAAGTTTTCAAGGGTGGCATTATCATTTATTTCAATACCATTATCAGTTACACCATTTCCTCTAATGTTTAGTGCACCTCCACTGTTAACGGTTAGTATTCCACTATTTATTTTAATGGCTTTTACAGTTACTATATTTCCTGTGGTAATGAAAGGGGCGTTCGTTGCCGTTACAATAATAACATTACCATTCGAAGCATCAGGCACCCAAGCTGGCGACCAGTTACAGGCAGTATTCCAGTCGGTACTAACAAGTCCTGTCCACGTAATATCCACATTGC
>JANPIG010000665.1:0-1753 GCA_031424875.1 Cytophagales bacterium | reverse complement strand
TTCAAGAACGCCACCAATACCAACGCCGCCACTCAAATGTACATCTTTTCCGATTTGAGCACAACTTCCTACTGTTGCCCAAGTGTCCACCATCGTACCTGAATCTACGTACGCTCCAATGTTTACATAAGAAGGCATCATAATAACGCCTTTCGCTAAATATGCTCCATAACGTGCTACGGCAGGAGGTACAACTCTAACACCCAAAGTAGCATAATCATTTTTGAGTTTCATTTTATCGTGAAATTCAAAAATACCTACTTCCTGAACCTGCATTTGTCGCATGGGAAAGTACATTACGATTGCCTTTTTCACCCATTCATTCACTGACCAAGAGCCATCTTCATTGGGTTGAGCTGTGCGAAGTTCACCTTTATCTACTTTTTCAATGACTGTTTCAATAGCAGTTTTTGTTTCTTCGTTTGAGCGGAGGCTGATATCATTCCAAGCGTTTTCAATAATTAGTTTTAATTGTTCCATTAAAATATATTCGATTTTTTACTTTGAAAATTAAGCTACAAAGTAAATTGATTTCGACTGAATATGCACGAAATAAAAAGATAATAATGTTTTTGAAGATGATTTTTTGAAGATAATTTTTTAAAGAAATGTTTCGAGAAATAGACTAAATAAGAAAATTTTATTTTAGATATTTACTTTATATAAAATATTCTAAGTATCTGATATTCAGTTATTTATAATTTTATAAAAATACATAGCAAACTAAAGCCAAATTTTGTTTGGTTTACAAAAAACTGATTTGAGATGATGAAATGTATTCTAAAACTGACATTATGTCATATTGCTAAAATTAGACTTATTCCAATATTTTTTATCAAATAATCAGTTCTATATTATTATAATGTACTAAAACCATGCCATCATTACGATAAGTGTCTGAAGAATAATGAAATAAAGCTTATGGTGCATAAAAGTTCGTTTTCACCTTTATCAAGCACTAATTTTATCTTATATTATTAGTTTCAAAAATAATTAAAGAGTTTAAAGTATTTATGAGCTGAAATTAAATTCATATATTTTAATTTCTTACCTGCTATATACTTGATAAAAAGTATCAAATAATGGTTCGAATGATTTGACATTTGTACTTAAATTAACGTTTTCTATTATGCTCCTTTTTGGCTCATTACGTTAACTCAAATTTCCCAAAACGCTGTGGTGAAACTCTAAAATTTAATATCCCCTATTGTCCTTCATATAGTTGATGGTTTTATAAAAATCTGTTTTTAATACCTTGGGATTAATACTGATGATTAGTAATTTAAAAATATAAGGGTAATCATAGATTATGAAATGCTATTATTTTTAGTAATTTTATTTAAAAAACTTTGAAATTTGCTAAAAATTATAGTTAGTAATACTAAACTTAACACCCTTGACTTATTTTGATTCTTTATTTTAACTTGTATTAACTTGTTATATGTATTAAATTTGTGTTTCTTATAACTATTTATCAAATATTAAAAAATGGCAAAAGTAAAGGTTGCAATTAATGGTTTTGGGCGAATTGGACGCTTAGTCTTCCGCCAAATTTATAACATGGATGGAATCGAAGTCGTAGCAATTAACGATTTAACAAGTCCTAAAGTCTTAGCTCATTTGTTAAAATATGATACAGCACAAGGACGTTTTAATGCTGAGGTTTCTTCCACAGAAAGTACAATTAGTGTGAATGGAGAGAGTATAACCATTTATGCTCAAAAAGATCCTGCTCAGATTCCATGGGCTTCAC
>JANPIG010000664.1:0-2790 GCA_031424875.1 Cytophagales bacterium | reverse complement strand
CCTCTACCGATACCAGAACTTGGAAACCAAGCATCATGGCAAATAGAACAGCTGATGCTACTTTCGAAACAACCTGGTTTGATGGCAATGAGAATAATTACAAACAAGTAAAAATAGCCAATCCTACTGCTGGACAGCAATATAGAATCTATGTAAGAAAAAATTTATCATCACCAGCTACAGCCAAATCCTTTTCTTTAATAGTAACTGGCACACAATTAAATGTGGCAACTAATCTTATTACCAGTATTGCTTCTGGAAATTGGGAAGCTTCCGCTACTTGGGATTTGAATAGATTGCCAACCGCTGCCGACACCGTAGTAATTGGTGCAAACCACAATGTAACCGTAACAACTAATGATGCTAATGCCAAAAAAGTACAAATGCTTAACAATGCAAAGGTGATTTTAAACGATAATACCGCTAAACTTAAATTAGGATTTTAACCGCTAATACATCAATATTTTCATGAAAACATACCAACAAAAAGGTAATAATGCCCTCTTGATTTTGAATCAAAAAACCTCAGCTAAGGTATTTGTTAATAGCGTAATACTAATAAAAGCAGATGTTAATTATACTAAATTTTATTTGGAAGGAGGCAAAGAAAAATTAGTTGCCCATTCAATAAAATTCTTTGAACCTCATCTTGAAACGCATGGGTTTCTGCGGGTGCATCGGGCTTTCATGATTAATCCAAATTATGTGAAAACCTATAATTCGGAACAAGAAGTTTTGACGATGAGTAATGGACTAATAGCCAATATCTCCAGAAGGAAAAAGGGAGTTTTGAAGGATTTAGTAAGTTAAAATTAAATTAATCATTGTAATTTATCCTGTACGTATGAGATTAATCTATCAACAGTGGCGGCTGCTTGATGATTAATTTCCGTACGGGATATTTTTGGTTAAAAGTATAGATTTTTTGTTTTTGAGATTATTGAATTATCAATCACAATTGTTCGTATTTTTACGAATCAATCTTCTGAATGTAATCCATGAAAACAATTATTTCTTTCCTAATATTTATCTCCCTGATAATCAATCAATTATCTGCTCAAAATCTTGCTCAAAAAACCTACTGCAATCCGATGGATATTAACTATCGGTATAATTTTGAGCAACAAAATGAACAAATTTCCTACCGTTCTGGGGCTGACCCAGTTATCATAAATCACAAGCAAGAATATTATCTCTTCGTAACTATTTCGGGTGGTTATTGGCATTCCAAAAATCTCATCAATTGGGAATATATCAAACCCAGTATGTGGCCCTTCGAGGATATGTGTGCCCCTGCGGCAATGTCAGTTCGAGATACACTTTATCTGTTTCAATCCACCTTTGAACAACGTCCAATCCTCATCAGTACCGAACCCGAAAAAGGTAAATTACAGTTCTATAATCGTTGGTTGCCACGTCTTCCACAGTACATAGGCCCTTGGGACCCTGCCCTTTTTTATGATGAAGATTTAGACAAATGGTATATGTATTGGGGTTCATCGAATACCTACCCACTTTTTGGAGCGGAATTAGATAAAAGTAAGAAGTTAACGTATAAATCTAAATACCAAGGATTGATATATCTCGACCCAAAAAATCATGGTTGGGAACGCTTCGGACGTGATCATCGTGATACTATAAAACCCTTTACCGAAGGAGCATGGATGACCAAACACAAAGGTAAATATTTCTTGCAATATGGGGCTCCAGGTACTGAATACAACGTTTATGCCAACGGAACGTATCTCGGTGACAACCCACTTGGACCTTTCACGTATGCACCCTACAACCCAATTTCCTATAAACCTGGTGGCTTCATGACGGGGGCAGGACATGGCAATACTTTCCAAGATAATTACGGAAATTTCTGGAATACAGGCACGCCCTGGGTGGCAGTCAACTGGGCAATGGAGCGGAGAATTGCGATGTTCCCCACGGGCTTTGATGCTGATAATCAGATGTTTGCGAATACTCGTTTTGGCGACTTTCCGCATAAATTACCCACAAAAAAATGGGAGAATAAAGACGAATTATTTACTGGTTGGATGTTATTATCATACAAAAAACCATGCACGGCTTCATCAGTTCGAGATACTTTATCGGCCCAAAAAGTGACAGACGAAAACCCCAGAACTTTTTGGGTTGCCAATACCAATAAAGAAGGCGAATTTCTGACGATTGATTTAGAAAAAGAACAAGAAGTAAAGGCTTTGCAGATAAATTTTACCGATTATAAATCTGATGTTTTTGACAGTAATGAAGAGCGAGTTTATACCCAATTTAGGTTTTATGCTTCTTCGGACAATAAAAACTGGGAGGTTATTTATGACAACACAAAAGAGCCTCGCAAAGACCGCCCAAATGCCTACGTGGAGTTGCCTAAAAGCATAAAAGCACGTTATATCAAGTATGAAAACGTCCACGTACCGATGCGAAATTTAGCAATAAGTGACTTCAGAATCTTTGGGAATGGCTTTGGGAAATCGCCAGAAATTCCCAAGAATTTGATGGTAAAACGTCAACAAGATACTCGCAATGCAGATATTACATGGGAGAGATCTGATAAGGCTGTTGGGTATAATATCCTCTGGGGAATTGCTCCAGACAAATTATATCAAACTTATCAAATCTGGGCAGATGCTCCTAATTTCTTGGAATTGAGAGCATTAACGGTTGGGCAAAAATATTTTTGTGTGATTGAATCATTTAATGAAAATGGGGTTTCGGATAGGAGTGAGGTGTTAGAGTTTTAGTTAAACGTAACCAAGTATGGCAATCTTTGCCATGAAG
>JANPIG010000663.1:0-1506 GCA_031424875.1 Cytophagales bacterium | reverse complement strand
AACTGTTCCGAAGAAGATTCAGTTTGAAAGAAGTCCCGCCCTTTTTTATTCTAAGAATGTGGCCCGTCAGAGGAGGTTTTTTTTCGCAACTTCGTTATAAATTCGAGAGCGTTTTTGATTTTTTACGATTTCTGCCAACGTACAGGGCTTGTGGTCAGGTGGGGGTTTTGAAACTCCTCCGCCCAAACGTCTGCCGATATAAATTACTGATGTTCAATTACTTACAAATGTAAAATAGGTTTCCGTCCGCCGAAACAAAAGTACAAAAGAATTCCAAATGTTCAATAACTTCCGTCAGCCCCCACTTGCCACAAACCCATGTTGGCGGTCGTTTTTATTGTCCGTCGAATTCCTTTTCATTGTCAATATTAGGTAAATTAGGTTACCATTTTGCTGTTCTCGACTAAAATATTGATACTATAATTACCTGTTAAACGATAATATTTAGAGCATACTTATTGAATCAAGAAATTCAATAACGTCAAATATTGTTCAAACTACTTTTCTCCTTTTAATTGTTTACCAAAATGTAACAAATCAAGCAACCTTCTACTCTCTGAGATTTTACCGTCTTTAATTGTAAAGAAAAATATTTCAGTTACGTTAATTTTATTGTTTGATGCAGGATATTCCGCAAAATCTCCTTTCTGTGTTCCCCTTGCAGTTGTTTGAACTACAACTTTATCGCCTTCTGCGACTATTTGGTCAACAGTGTAATTAATGTCAGGAAATGCCTTAAAAAAATAGGGGAGAAAATCATAGAGTTGTTTAATTCCCCTGTTCTCACTTCCGTCTTCGAGGCTTTTGAAGAAATAGTTTTCAGAAAAAATGTCTTTCAATAAATCAATTTTTTGCTGATTTACTACTTCGGCAAAATATCTTTGAACCAGTTTTTTATTTGCTACCTCATGTTGGCAAAAAACTGTTTGATTCAAAAACAATTGAAGCATAAAAACGAGTAATACTGTGATTTTTCTCATAATATTTAAATTTATAATTTGTCCAAAGGGTTTATAAAATGACCGCCAACGTACAGGGCTTGTGGTCAGGTGGGGGTTTTGAAACTCGTCCGCCCGAACGTCTGCCGATATAAATTACTGATGTTGAGTTACTTACAAAAGTTCATTAGGTTTCCGTCCGCCGAAACAAAAGTACAAAAGAATTCCTAATGTTCAATTACTTCCGTCAGCCCCCACTTGCCACAAACCCATGTTGGCGGCAGTCTTTTTTGTCGTAACGAGTTAATGCGTTCAGTTGATTGTCAGTAATTTACTGTCAATATGATAATGCAATCTTTTCGTATTTGTCTCAAACCAACCATGCCAACCATCAATCCAAGACGAATAAAATATAGGTTTCAATTTATAAGGGTCTTCTCGAAAGTCAAGAAGTTGTATAAAAATAATACTCTCACCGTCTTGTGTCTTGTAGCCAATATACTGTTTATCGTAAAGTTTTAAGTCAGATTGCCACTTTGGACATCTACTTTTAAAAGATTTGTTTTGC
>JANPIG010000662.1:0-1503 GCA_031424875.1 Cytophagales bacterium | reverse complement strand
ACTTTGATTTTCAACGTCAGTTTTTTTGGAAATATACAGGTTAAAACCTGTGGTACTTTTATCGCAAATCATTCACCTCTACACCAGGATATTTACTTTGGTCGAAAACGAAGTATTTATCATCCACAGGAACATTTGGCGTAAATTTATTAACTTTAAAAGTCTGACGTTTTCCATTTTT
Source organism: Cytophagales bacterium (assembly GCA_031424875.1). GTDB lineage: Bacteria > Bacteroidota > Bacteroidia > Cytophagales > Spirosomataceae > Arcicella. The sequence goes on along the minus strand of JANPIG010000662.1, from coordinate 1,322 downwards.
GTCGGTAATTACCCAGCTTTTAACAGATTTATCTTTCTTGTTCAATTTGATTTTCACCTTCGCTACTTGAGTTCCTTTCTTCTCTGGCGATAGTTCAATCACTTCATAAGTATCTGCTCCTTCTTTCACTTCCTGAACAAAAACGTAACGAAAGCCTTTTTTGTCAAATGTATAAACTTTGGCAGGATTCAAATCATTTTCTGAAGGTTCATAATCTGAAATATTAACTTCATTGGTTTCCTTAATGTAAGTAGAAACCTCTTTGCCATTATTAAAAATTTCCTGTCCGCTGGTTTTCAAACGATATTTTTGTCCTTTTACCGTAATATTACCTTGAGTTGTTTGGGTAGTTCCATCAGTTCCATAAGTAAAAGTGGCGGCAAAAGTTTTCATAGATTTGTACTTTTTCTGCATCGCATCAATAATAGCACTGGCTTTGGAATCTTGTGCATTTGCCCTAAATACGCTGATTAGAAGGCATAAAGTAAAGAAAATATTTTTATTTTTCATTTTTTGTGGATTATAGTATTTGTACTTTTCAGTTAGACAAAGTTAATACCAAATGGTTTGAATAATCGTTAATGAAACGTTAAAATCGGGAAAAGGTTCATATTGGCACGAAAGATGAATATTAACATTCAGTAAATCCATATCTTTGTAGATAACGTTTAAACAAACCATATTTATTATTCGATGAAATTTTCAATCAAAAAATTCATGCCACATTTATACGCCATTGTTGCGTTTGTGGTGTTGGCAGGTATCTATGCTTTTCCAGCTTTGCAGGGGAAAAAATTACAGCAACATGATATTACTATGTCATTGGCAAGTTCGCACGAATCAACTGAATTCACTAAACAAACGGGTGAAATAGCTTGGTGGACTAATTCTATGTTTAGCGGAATGCCCACCTATATGATACATGGGGCATATCCAAATAGCATTGGTTCAAAAATCGGTGCCTTCGTCATGAATCTTTTGCCTACACCCATCAACATGATTTTTTTGGAAATGTTGGGTATGTATTTGCTCTTGATAGTGTTGGGGGCAAGGGTTTGGCAAGCCGTTATTGGAGCCATCGGCTACGCTTTCTGTACTTGGAATATGGTTGTTATTCCAGCAGGACATACTTCCAAAGTAATTGCTTTTGCCTATGCTCCTATGCTTGGAGCGGCGGCAGTGCTGTGTTTTAGGGGTAAATATCTCTTGGGCGCTGCTCTTACGGCTTTGTTTATGAGCCTCGAATTATACGCAAATCACGTTCAAGTTACCTACTATTTTGGCTTATTATTGATTGGATATTTTATTGTTCAAGCCATTAC
>JANPIG010000661.1:0-6299 GCA_031424875.1 Cytophagales bacterium | reverse complement strand
TCTTTTCGCACATTTTCAATCATGATATAGTGAGAGCCACTAATTATGAGCGAGTTCCGTTTTTCGTAAGTAAACATTATTTTTTGGGGTTTAAAATTTTGAATCTGTCGCAAGTGTCTCACTCGCCAAAAAGTTATATTTTATTCTGTCTTTATTCGAAAATGAGATATAATATTCTTTAAAGCTGCTGCGATATCAGCTCTAATTCAGAATATTATTTGCTTTTAAACAAAGCCCTCAGGGCGTTCCGTTAAAACCTCAAATTCATACACCCAAACAAATGGATTTTCTTCCCAAGAATCTTTGCCATTAATTTTTTCCCAGAGAGATTTATAACTTTCAATAGGCTTCAGGAAGGAGTAACCAGTTTTACCGTAATTCTCGAAAAACTCACCAGAATAAGTTACACCTCCAAATTCAGGATTTTTACCAATACTTTCAATGCCCTCACAAATAGCATCTGACTCAGAAATATCATTCAATCGCTCAACCCTTACATTAGTAACTTTCAAGAACAAACGACAAGCAGATTTTGGCATAAATAATGATGGTTTCCAAGGAACATACTTTTCTTCACCATTTTTATTTAGCTCTGCAAATCCATCGCCATCAGCTAAAACTACTGGTAAGGGATTATCTGCTTTATACTCAATAATTTGTTTATCAAAATCAGTATATCCCTCAGCATCAACTTCATAGTATTGTCTAAATGTCTCCCGAACCCAAATAATATCCCCAACATTTACTTTCTGAATATCTGATAATGCTAAAGGCACACTTTCTTCAAGTTCAAAGCCATCAACAGAATAATATAGTGGGTTATTTCTTTCTGAAGGATTATCTTTATCACCTTCAAAAGATTTTTTTTTCTTGATAATCCTACGAGTTTGCGTTTTAGTTCCCTTCAGCAACGCTTGCACCATCGGCGTAGAAAACAGCATTGGTATAAATTTTATATTTCCCATGATTAAATTTTTAAATGGTTGAATAAACCCTTCTATCGTCATCTATATGTTCTACATCAGGATAAATCGTTAAAATATCCTTTTCATCATCGCTTTCATACCGCATAATAGGCATCATCAGAATCGTACATATCCCAATTTTAAACAAGAATCCTGTATTATGTTGACCTTGAAAAATGAGTTCTACGGGTTCTCCAATCATTCTTTGAACTTGAACCAATCTGTAGAAGTTAATCATTGAAAACATTGCATTCAATAATCTAACTTTTGCTGATAAACTAAAAGTTTTCTTGCCAGTTTTTCGATATTGAACTTTCTCTTGCAATCCATCTCCATCACATTTAGGACAGGTAAACTCTTTTGTCCAATGCTCAAACTCCCATTCTACCACTCCATCACCATCACAAGTATCACATGAGATATTCTCTCCAAATGCTTTCAATTCATCTTCATTTCTGAATAGTTCAAATTCACTAAATGGCATATTCAAAAAAATACTGGTATTTGGTTCAGGAATTACGTTTTCTACGATAGGAGCATCATCTTGAAATTCATTAAAATAATCAAAATCACAATCCTTTTCATCAATCATTATGAGTGATTTTCCGTCAGTTGCATACACTTTACCATTTCTACAAAAAGGCTTATTCCACACTGGGTGTATTAATTCATTCCTAACAAATAACTCAAAAATATCCTTGAGTGTGGGTTTGGCTACATTTGTTTCTTCTTGCATTCTCTTGGTTATTTAATGCCTTTGTCAGTATTTCTACCAACAAAGGCTTGATTTTTATTATTCAGTGATGGTTACTCTGTCAATTTCGGCCGCAATCAAAGCTCCCGCAATGATGAGGCGTTCTTTATAGGGCTTCGCCATCATTTTCAACCATCTTTTCTCTTCCCAAATATCGGGTTTCATAAATTGAGCGGCTAAGCTATTGCCATTTTCGATGGTAAGTGCCGAAGCAGCTTTTGTGAGTGGTCTTTCAAAGGTTGAATTATACTTCATATCCCTTACTACGGGATATTTAACTAACTGTTTTTGCCTTTCATCGGCAATAAGTTCTATTCCTGTTTTCATGATTCTAAAAATTTATTAAAGTTTTCTGATAATTTCCAAAGCGAATTTTTTCCAAAATCAATATCCAATATAGTTTCAGTTTCTATTGAACCTTGCAATTTGTGCAATGGGCATTCTAACCGACCATTCACTTCAATCATCTTTGTTCCAAGATGTGGACATTTTCTGCCCAAACAACTTTTCCCAACCATACCCTTATACCAATCATGACACTCACTATGAGTATATCTCATCGTCTCTGGAGGCTTAACACCTGTCGTTAAACGCCTACATTTTCTTCGTTTTATGGAATACCCTTTAATTTTTTCAAATGAATAATCAGCATCCGTTGTCAATACTACATTCGTTTTACCTTCACTATCCACATAAAAATCAGTAAATCTTCCATCAATATGATAATGTTCATGGTTTACTTTAAACTGAGCATCCGTATGAGCTTTGCCGATAATAGGCACGTGAATCTCTTTGCATTCATTTTCTATAATGGCACATCGTACATTATAGAATTCTCCCACGATAGGAGTATCAATTTCGTGGTCAAATACTTTCATATCAATTTTTTGATATTTGGTGATTCAAAGTTTCTAACATAAAAAACTTTCCAACCTGCTCAATCATATTTTCAAGCGCTTCAACAGCCATTTCATCCGTTGGCAGTTCAAAAACATCATCTCGCAATAGCATGAGCATTTGCCCACAAGCCCCCATAAAAGCCCTTTTTGTTTCAACCCTCTGAATTGGGTTCATCTCCGATTCTTTGAGGCCTACCCGCTCCAAATAGAGCTGATATTGGTATTCTACATTAAATATGTCCATGATTATTGATATTTGTTAAGTGAGTATAATATTGGGAAGGAATGTGTAAGAAAACATCAATTTGCAATTGTCCAGCGTCACTTAGTGGGTCAATGTCATTCAAAATATTACTATTGAAAAGAGCATTTACTCTAATGGTTGCTTCCTCAATGGCAATACCAAATTTATTCATGGTCTCATTGATTAAATAATTTTCAACTTCATCAGCTTCTTCCTGAGATTCTATCGGCTGAACGGGTTTGATATACTTTTCAATCAATCTATCCATTTCACTCATCGAAGTATTAATCCATTCCTTTGCTACAAATAATGAGATAGCTTTTTTAGGATTAAAATTGGTTTTACTCAAACTATGATGGGATAATTTCCCCTCCGTAGGTTTCAAACCTAAATCATGCAACTCACACTTACCATCCTTGAAAAAAGTACAATACTTTGTTTCAAGATTTATTTTACTTTGGAGCATCAAAACAGGCTTGTGGTCTTTTGGCAAAAGCACCGCTCCAGCAATCCAAGGTTTCATCACTAATCTATCCGAAAATCCCGCTTCTATGATTTTAAACATATCTTCGGGCGTACCCACGCAAGGAGTTTGACATTGTTGTTGGCACATGGTGCATCCACATTCAGTGGGTTTATTGCCCGTTTTTCGGGCAATACGCTGTAAGGTTGTTTCGGTCATGGAAGAGCGATTTGAATAGGTTCCAGTTCTTGTAAATAATGAATTTTATGCTCTTCAATATCATATTGAAATGAGTAAAATTTCTTTCCAATATTTAAGATATTTGAACCTTCCTGAATATTATATTTGAAGGAAGGATAATCTTCAAAACTTGATCCTTCTTTTTGCTGAAGTAATTTTGCATTAATGGCACTGAACAGGGCTGAACACTCATTTTCAACCGCCTGTTTTTCTTCTAAAAGTATCTGGGCTTGCTTTTCCAAGCCCAGATAGTTCGTTATTTGTTGTGATAAATCCATGATTTTGGGGTTTTAATATTGTTTGCCATGTAGTCTTTCTCTACCCGAATTATATTCCATTTTCAACAAAACGTGACGTTCTAAATCAATGCCCATCCAACCCGCTAAATCCAGAATCCTAATCAATGAATCCGCTAATTCATCTTCAACGGTATCTTTTACATCACTTTCAAACCTAATTTTTCGCCAATTTGCCATAGTTAAATCTCTTTGACCTTCATAAGGAGTTTCGAAACGATTTAAATCAGCACGATGGTCTTTTCGGTGAGCTTCCAAAGCTTCTGCAATCTCCGAGACGATGAGCATACATTTCTCACCAAAATTCTGATTAGGATTATCATAAAAACCTTTGGACTTCGCATTCTGATGGACTGCTTCTTGCAATGCTCCAATGGTCGGAGACATGATTAAAGGTTTAATTTTATCGTCTGGACCTACTTCAGAAACCTGAAATCCTCCATCAAACCCTGTATGAAAAACTTTTACGCTTTCCTCTTCTGTTTTTTGATTTGGTAAATTCATTTTCGCTTCAATACGTTTTAAGCCTCTCTCGGTCATTCTTCTATACTTCTCGGCAGCATCATATTGCAAATGACATAATTGGCACATAGCTTTTAGTCGTTCGTCAGATACTTGCCAATTGGTTTCGTCATGGTCGAGATGGGCAATTGTTAGAATAATTTTTGTTTGATAAACCGCCGTACAGCCATCCTGTACGGCTTCATCTTCGGAGTTGTAATGGAATGTTCGGGAAACTTGCCTTTTACTATGTTTCATTTGTTTCCAAACTTTTTTGCAACCTCGCACCTGGTTCGATAATCGTGCAACCCCACAACATTCACATTTACCCTCAGCTCTCGCCAAAATCCGTGGAACAATTTCTTTCTTCCAGTTTGGCGGATAACGATTATAGTCGATTGGCATAATGACTGATAAGTTTATGACTATGCTTGTTTCTCCACTCCAGTAAAGCTATTGCCGTACTCACTACCCAAGACCGAACCGTATTTGGCTCAACCGAATTGCCAATAAATTTTTTGTGGTCTGCTTGGTTTCCTGCAAATTGATAATCGGCAGGAAAACCCTGTATTCGCTTCAACTCAATGACTTTTAACATTCTCATTTTGATGTCCGTAATCCCATGAAAAGCCATGAATTTTTTAATTTTTATCATTGCTTCCGTATCATCTGGATAAACATAAATAATACCTTTTCCCGTTATTGAACTCACTAAATAAGGCGGTGCTTTGTCCATTCTTGCAATCAACGTAAAACAGGGGCTTTCCAAATCATTGCCATTACTCTGGTACTGTGGATTCATGAGAAACTGACAATCAACCTTAGCAAATGTGTCTTTTGTCTTGATCGTTCCCGCAGGTACATCAATACTTTGGTGATTATGAGCCCCAGAATAATACTTATTCAGAAATACGAGTGATAAACGATTCTGACAAGTAACCGTCAAACATGGGTCATCCAATGACTTTCCATTATTGATACCCGTTTCCTGATTATTACCCATGTATTTGAGCATAAATGAAGCATCCGCCTTTTCCGCAAATACAATTCCCTGATGTGGTATGGTAGTCAGCGTTCCACAGATTTCATCCAGACTACTCACTTTTTGCATCGGATTCCCTGAGTAATACGTTTGCAAAAAACCAACATCACCCTTAGCAACATATTTAATCATTCCTGCCAAAATACGCTCAATTGTCTTATCTACGAGTGGTATTTTCCGATCAAAAATAGAAAGTCCGACATCTTCCAAATCCAATACATCTCTAACCGCTTTCCAAGGTTTGATTTTTTGAAACATATTAGATTTCAGATTCTTAGAATGCGTTGGTTCTGGAAAGGCAATCGGAAAATCATCTTTGGCAAAAATCCCGAAAAGTCTATTTCTGGTAGTGTATGCCCCAAAATTGGCTGAATTTAATTCTCGCCATTCATCCCGGTATCCATATTCATCCTTGATGAACTCCTTCCATTTGAACCACTCCGTGCCGTTTTTCTTGGAGATGGGTTTATTGTTTTCGTCCATTTCTCCCCAAGACATAAATTCTACTACATTCTCAATCATCACGGCATCAGGTTGCAGGGCTTCAATGTATCGGGGTAAATGCCAAGCCAACGTTCGTGAATCTGCATCCCGTGGTTTTCCTCCTTTTGCTTTTGAAAAGTTGGTACATTCCAACGATGCCCAAAGGATAATTTTTGCAAAGGGATATTCCAAACTGGCTTCCGTTTTGATTTGAATTAATTCCTTCAAATCCAGAACCCTAATATCTTCCTCAAAATGCTTTACTTCGGGATGATTCAACCAGTGGCTTTTGATAGCCAAAGGGTCATGATTGACACAGGCGATAACTTTAGCAACCTTTTGATGATTAATTTCGGCGGCTTCAAAGGCAATCGTTGTGCCACCCGCACCGCAAAAAAGGTCAATCAGTAAA
>JANPIG010000660.1:0-5383 GCA_031424875.1 Cytophagales bacterium | reverse complement strand
GACAGACGATTTACTACGCAGCCAGACGATGACTTCAATTTCAATAAAGAATTCCCCAGTTTTCAAAAATTAAAAATTTGACTCAAAAATAGTTATTTCAACCATACACAAATAATTTTCTCAACATGAAAAAAATAGTGCCTCTTTTAGCCATTCTGCTACTCCAGAACGCAAATCTTTTATTCGCTCAAATTGACTCAAAAGCCACCAAAGAAACAAAAGCACTTTATAATTTCCTCCATAAAATTGCCAAAACCAATATTCTTTTTGGTCATCAAAGCGCTACTGAATATGGGCATGGTTGGTATGGAGATAGTAATCGTTCGGATGTAAAATCTGTTACAGGGTCGCATCCTGCAGTGATTGGTGTAGATTTTAGTGGTCTCTCTGGTCGTCCTCAAAGTGCTATTGACAAAAACTTTAAAGATTTACAAAAAAATATTACTGATACCTACAACCGTGGAGGTATTACGACAGTGGCTTGGCATTTTTCAAATCCTGCTTCAAAAGGGGGATTTTATTGGAAAGATTCCGTATCGGCACCCGCCATTTCATTGATAAAAATTGGCGGTTCTCATCATCAGCAATATAAGGAAATTTTGAAAACTATTGCCAATTTTGCTCACTCGGTAAAAGGAAAAGATGGTTCATTGGCTCCCATGCTTTTCAGACCTTATCATGAGTTTGATGGCGACTGGTTTTGGTGGGGAAAATCGCATTGTTCGAAAGAAGATTTTACGGATGTTTGGCGGTTTACAGTATCGTATTTGCGTGACAGCCTGAACGTTCACAATTTTATTTATGTTTTTTCGCCCGACAACAGATTTAGGTCAGAAACAGAATATTTAGACCGCTACCCTGGTAATGATTTTGTAGATATGGTAGGTACAGATAATTACGGAGATTTTGGACGAGACGGTAAATATAATCTTGAAGCGGGTATCAAAAAACTTAAAATAGTATCAGATTTTGCCAGTAAAAATAATAAATTAGCAGCTTTTACTGAAACTGGTTTAGAATCAATCCCGAATAAAACGTGGTGGACTGAAACTTTACTTAAATCATTGAAAGATAACAACTTAAAACTTTCATACGTATTAGTTTGGCGGAATGATTCTCAAAGTAAAACACATTTTTATGCCCCTTTCCCTGAACAAGTAAGTGTTCCAGATTTTATGACATTTTATAATGACCCCTTCACAATTTTTGAAAATGATTTAGGGCAAATTTATAAACGTAAGAAGTTTTTAGGTATATTTTGATGCTAAATGGTTTAACTATTACTTTATATAAAATTCATGGAAGTAGCCCTTTGACAGAACAACTTCCATTTGTCCTAATATTTATCCATAAAACCTTTCCCAATTCATGAAAAAATTCCTCCTTTTAACCATTTTGGTTTACTGTTCAATAATGTCTTTTGCTCAAAAAGGCAGACCACTTTATAAAGCTGCTTTTGGTGTTCAAGCATATACTTTTAGGAATAGTTTTCCGAAAAATATTATGAGTACTCTGGACACCATCAAGGCAATGGGTTTTACCGAAATTGAGGGTGGAAGCCCAAAAGGAATGACTCCCCAAGAATTCAGAAAGGCCTGCGATGCTCGTGGAATTACTATTCCTTCTACGGGTGGAAGTTATGATGAATTAGTAAAAAATCCACAAAAAGCTGCTGATATTGCTAAGATTTATGGTGCCAAATATTTGATGTGTGCTTGGATTCCTCATCAGAGAGGGAATTTTACCCTTGAAAATGCCAAAAAGGCGGTTGATGATTTCAATGCTATTGGAAAAGTTTTAAAAGCCAATGGAATCACTTTTTGTTATCATGATCATGGATATGAATTTCAAAAAAATGGTGATGGTACTTTATTAGACTATATTATCCAAAACACAAATCCTAAATATGTATCCTTTGAAATGGATGTTTTGTGGACGGAACATGGTGGCGGAAATCCTGTAGAATTATTAAAAAAATACGGAAAACGTTGGAAATTGATGCACGTAAAAGACCTCAAAAAGGGAGTAGTTGGCGATTTGACGGGCGGAACTCCCGCTGAAAATGATGTAGTTTTGGGTGAGGGACAATCTGACTGGGTAAATATTCTGAAAGAGGCAAACCGTATCGGAATCAAACATTTTTTTATTGAAGATGAAAGTAATCAAGAATTTATCCAGATTCCTAAAAGTTTGGCATATTTGAAGAGTTTGAAGTATTGAAAACAATCTCCCCTTAAGCCTTGCAATCTTTTAAAAACACTTAGAGGGTTTTATTAACAAACAAATGGAAACATCCCGTAGAAAATTTATTCAAATCACAGGATTAAGTTCGCTCGGACTGGGCTTATTACCTCATTTTCAGGCATTTAGCAAAAGTAGCCAATCACTCACTCGCAGAAGTCCAGAGTCGCAAGGGGTTGATTCTGCAGGGATTCGGGCATTTTTGAAAGCAGCTAAAGACTCTGGTTTAGAGTGGCATAGTTTCATGCTTTTGAGGCATGGAAATGTTGTAGCGGAAGGTTGGTGGAAGCCTTTTCAAGCGGAATATAAACACACGCTTTATTCACTTTCCAAAAGTTTTACGAGTTCTGCCATCGGATTTTTGGTTTCAGAAGGTAAGATTTCAGTAGAGGATTCAGTGATGAAATTCTTTCCAGAAGACGTTCCTAACAATCCATCTGAAAATCTTAAATCTATGAAAATCAAGCATTTACTGACGATGAACACGGGACATCATACCGATTCAATGCCTGATTTGAGAGAGAATACAACACAATCATGGGTAAAATCATTCTTAGCAAAATCCGTGGAACATGAGCCGAGTACCTTCTTTATGTACAATACAGGGGCAACTTATATGTTGGGAGCAATTGTCCATAAAGTAACTGGTCAATTATTGGAAGATTATCTAAAATCACGCCTTTTTGAACCTTTGGGAATCACGGGTTACGATTGGGAAAAATCACCCCAAGGATTGAATACTGCAGGTTATGGATTAAGAGTTTCGACAGAAGATATTGCCAAATTTGGACAATTATACTTACAAAAAGGCAAATGGAATGGTAAACAATTACTGCCCGTAAGCTGGATTGAAGAAGCCACCAAAAAGCAAACTACCTCACAATCAGGCGATAACGATTGGTCGCAGGGATATGGTTATCAGTTTTGGCGATGTAAGCCAGGTTTTTATAGAGGCGATGGTGCTTTCGGACAATTCTGTATGATGATGCCCGAACAAGATGCCGTGTTGGTGATGACTTGCGAGAGTTTTAACCTTCAAAAAACAATGAATGTAGCGTATGAAACCATTCTGCCCGCTTTGAAAAATAGTCCATTACCCGAAAATCCGACTGAACTTAATGCTTTAAAAAATGAAATTTCGGCTTTGAATTTACCCGTATCAAAAGGCTCAGTTTCTTCTAATTTATCTTCAAAATATAGTGATAAGGTTTTCCAAGTTGAACCCAATAGTTTTGGAATTAAAAAAATAGGATTGGGTTTATTTGCCGATGCTGGTGTTTTGAGAATTTGGGATGATAAGAAGGAAGGTTTTAAAAAGATAGGTTTTGGTTGGGAAAATTGGAAAACGAATAAAAATAGTATGGCTTATGACTTTGCCGTCACGGGAAGAAACCCTGTTCCTTCCAAAATTGCAGCAACAGGTACTTGGCTAAATGACAACACTTTACAAATAAATTTAAAGTTTGTAGATGCCATTCATGGAGATAAATTGACCTTTGTTTTTGAGGGTAATAAGGTTATGTTATCATTATTACATAGCGTTGCTGAAAATTCAAAAGGAACTGAAGATAAGCGGATGAAATTAGTAGGAACCATATTTAGTTAAGCGAATAAAACATCATGAAAAAAATAATCTATTGCTTACTCGCCATTATTTTAACTTTCAATGCTCAGGCTCAAAATCCAGTTGGGCTTTTTGAAAACCATACTGATATTGGCAATGTTTTGAATAAAGGTAATGCCACCTTTGCTAACGGAGCATACACGCTCACGGGCTCGGGTGAAAATATTTGGTTCAAAAAGGATGAATTGCATTTTGCCTATCGAAAAATGAAGGGTGATTTCATGCTTACTACCCAAGCTACCTTCGTGGGCAAAGGTGCTGATCCGCATCGTAAAACGGGCTGGATGGCTCGCACCAGTTTAGACACCAGTGCCGCCATGATTACGCTTACTGTTCACGGGGACGGCTTGACGGCTTTTCAATATCGTAAGAAAAATGGGACGAATATTGAAGAGGTAAAAACGCCCATCGTGGCTCCCGATGTTTTGCAATTGGAACGAAGAGGAAGAAGCTATTTTGTTTCTATTGCCAAAATTGGAATGCCTTTTTGGACAGTAGAAATCCCAGATTTTGATTTTCCTGAAGAGCTATTGGTAGGGCTTTTCATTTGTTCACACAACAAAAATGTAGTGGAACAAGCTCAATTAAATAATACCCGAATTTTTATGGCAATTAAATAGTTTTTGTTGTATAGAGTTTATAGGAAAATTACGGAAGTCGTCCTTTTGAAGGACGACTTCCGTATTCGTCAACATAAAATATCTTTATTTGATTGATTATCAATACATTAACAACAATTATAGAATGACTTATTTAGCAGATGAAGCTCGTTATGAGCGTATGACTTACCGCCGTTGTGGTAAAAGCGGTTTGAAATTGCCCGAAATATCATTGGGCCTTTGGCATAATTTCGGAGGGGTAGATGTCTTTGAAAATTACCGAGCCATTCTTCATGAAGCCTTTGATAATGGCATTACCCACTTTGACCTTGCCAATAATTATGGCCCTCCGCCAGGTTCGGCAGAGGAAAATTTTGGGGTTATTTTCAAAAAAGATTTTGCTCAATATCGGGATGAATTAATCATTTCTTCCAAGGCAGGTTATTTGATGTGGAAAGGTCCATATGGTGAATGGGGTTCTCGCAAATACCTAATTTCGAGTTGCGACCAAAGTCTAAAACGAATGGGTTTGGACTACGTTGACATTTTTTATAGCCACCGTCCCGACCCTAATACGCCCATGGAAGAAACGATGGGAGCGTTGGATAGTTTGGTACGTCAAGGGAAAGCTTTATATGTGGGAATTTCTAATTACACAGCAGAACAATCTGCCGAAGCCATTAAAATTTTGAAGGATTTGGGTACGCCTTGTCTCATTCATCAACCTAAATATTCCATGTTTGAACGTTGGGTAGAGGGCGGTTTGATGGATGTTTTGGGCGAAAGTGGCGTAGGTTGCATTCCCTTTTCACCCTTGGCTCAGGGACTTTTGACCAATAAATATCTGAAAGGAATTCCTGAAGATTCGAGAGCCGCCAAGTCGCACGGATTTTTACAGGTGGAACAAGTTTCGGAAGAA
>JANPIG010000659.1:0-6600 GCA_031424875.1 Cytophagales bacterium | reverse complement strand
ACTTCCGTAATTCCTCTAAGCAACCGATTGATTTTTCTCCGATAATTTATTAAAAAATATCAAACAAACTATCAAAATAGTCATGGGTATTAAGGAGAAATAAAAAGCATTTTGTCCGCCGTAATGTTCAAAAATATAGCCCGTAATCAGCGAACCAGTTGTGCCTCCTAAAGCGGAGAAAATGACGATTAGACCAGACATTACCCCATGCTGACGAGTGGGTAACGAACTTAAAATCACAGAATTTATAGCGGGATAAATGGGGGCAATTACCAAGCCAATCAAAGGGAAAACAAATGCCACTAAGGGAGCATTTGACCAACCTGTGATAACTTCAGTCCCTAAATTTTGAGCTAATGGAAGCGCCAACAAAACCAATGCACCAGCCAATAACACGCAGATAATCAGGACGGTAAGCCATTTTATTTTCTTTAAAACTACTCCTGCCAAGAAACGTCCGACTGCCGTTGATGCTGCTAAAATACTCGCCATTTGAATACTTAAAGTAGCAGGTAAATTCAGTACTTTACTATTGAATGTGGGCAACCAACTCATAATACTTTGCTCTATTAATACATAAATAAAAGCACTTGCCACAAAAACCAACACTACTGGCACAACCACCAATTTTATCATTTCTTGGAAGCCTCCCAGAGTCTTTTCATTGCTCTGGTTCTTGACAGAAGCTTCGTCAATTGGAGCAAATAAAAGCAGTAGAAAAGCCAATACCGCCATACCTGCTAATAGGTAATAAACGTGTACCCAAGCAGTAGATTGTGGATTGATATCGTCAATAAACCAGCCAAAAATAAAATAGCTCGACATAATACCCACCATGAAGAAAGATTCAATAAAGTTCATCAAACTGATGTGTTCGCTTTTATCTTTTGTAACCAAACCAATGGTAGCGTAAACGGAAACTTTAATCAAGGCAAAAGAGGCTCCCACTGCTCCAAAAAGAATCTTTGTCATCCAAAAACTATTCATAATAGGCATAGCTAAACAGGCAATTGTTACGATACCCAAGGCCAATAACATAGAGTTTTTATATCCAATTCGGGTAATGTATGAAGCCACTAAAAATGATACAAGAGCAATGCTTAAATCTTTGAAAGCTTCTAAGATTGCTGCCGAAGATTGGGTAATTGCATAGGTATTTTGAACCTGTAAAATGACCGTTCCAACACTATTCAAGAGAATAGCGAAAAGGAAATAATTAATAAAAATAGAGATTTTAATTTGCCAGTTTTTCATTTTGATTTAGTGATTGAGTTGGCACACAGATTACACAGATGCTATGCAACGCAGATTTATGTGCCATTTACATATCCAAAAAAGCGGACTTATTGCCCGCTTTTAGATTTATCTGACTCAGTAATTGTATATAAATGGTTAATGCTTATACAAATTTCGGGGTTATAACTTCAAAAATCTACTCTTTTATTATTGACTTTTAAAACTACATTAATCAATATAGATAGTATTCTGTAAATTTATCATTAATTTAGTAAGATATACCTATAAATGAATATTTTTTCTAAAAATTATATTAATGAAAACAGAATTTGAAATCATTCAGCCAGATTTTGGCAGTTCATTTAGGCTTTTGCATCATCAGGTTACGGCAGAAACTTTTAAATGGCATTATCATTATCATCCAGAATATGAAATTGTACTTGTTTTTGAAGGTTCAGGAAGGCGACACGTAGGTAATCATTTGAGCAATTATAGTGATGGCGATTTTGTATTAATTGGTTCAAATTTGCCACATGGGGGATTCGGATACGGATCCGTTGGTACGCATGAAGAGATTGTTATTCAATTTACCGAAGATTTTCTGGGTGCAAATTTTCTTTCAAGACCTGAAATGGGAGCCATTAGAACACTTCTAGATTTATCAAAGCAAGGCATCTGTTTCCATAAAAATGTAAAAGATAAAATGGCAGAACGATTTGAAAATCTACGACAAATACCACCTTTTGAACGCTTGGTAGAATTATTGAATATCCTACATTTTTTGGCAAATTCAACAGATTATGAGTTACTGAACATGGTGAATGTTAGATATAATTTTAGTTTAAAAGACCAAGAACGCCTACAGAGGGTTTATATATTTGTAGAAGAAAATTTCTCAAAAATTATTGATATTCAGGAAGTTGCTAATATTAGCAACCTAACGGTTCCAGCATTTTGTAATTATTTTAAAAAGAATTTGAATCAAACCTTTACAGACTTCACCAATGAATATAGAATAAATCAGGCTTGCAAAATGCTCATGGAAGGCGAAGAAATTGTTGATATATGTTTCAAAAGCGGTTTCAATAATATTTCGTATTTCGGCAGAGTTTTTAAACAAATTAAAGGTTTAAGTCCTTCGGAATTTAGAAGAAAATTTGCCAGAATATAAGCATGAAAGTACAGTATAGTGATAGCGATTTTCTCTTCTAATTTTGCCCATGTACCCACAGGCCTTAGTCTGTTGAGAGTCTAAGACAGGCTAAAGCTTGGGGTACATGAAATTATTTACTTCGTCTTATGAAAGTTGCCCTTTTTATCCCTTGTTACGTTGACCAATTTTATCCAAATGTTGCCATTGCAACGCTGGAATTATTAGAGAAATTAGGCTGTGAAGTTGTATATCCCCTCAACCAAACTTGTTGTGGGCAACCGATGGCAAATTCGGGTTTCGAGCATCTGAGTAAGGATTGTGATAACAATTTTGTCGATAATTTTAGAGGATTTGATTATATCGTTTCACCCTCGGGTAGTTGTACTTTGCACATCAAACAACATCTGCACGGCTCTGACAATCAGGCTTCTACGCACATACGACAACATATTTATGAACTTTCTGAATTTATGACGGATGTGTTGAAAGTGGAGAAATTGGAAGCTAAATTCCCTCATAAAGTTGGACTTCATCAGAGTTGCCATGGACAACGAGGCTTGAAATTAACCCAAATGTCGGAGCTTGTGGCTGAACCTTTTTCTAAAACAGAAAGATTATTGAATATGGTGGAAGGACTTTCAATTGTGACCTTAGACCGCAAGGATGAATGTTGTGGTTTTGGAGGTACTTTTTGTGTAACGGAAGAGGCAATATCCGTAAAAATGGGTAAAGATAGAATAACTGATCATACCAAGCATGGAGCGGAATTTATTGTGGGTTCGGATGTGTCGTGTTTGATGCATTTAGAAGGGATTATGAAACGGCAAGGGTCGAGTGTGAGGGTGAAACATATTGCGGAGATATTAAATTCAGTTGTGAGTTAGTGATTTGTGATTTATTCTCAATTATCATTACTCACAAATCACAACTCACAAATTCACAACTATAATATGAGTTCGATAAAAATAGATCATGCCACGGCTTCAACTGCGTTCAACAAAGACGAAGATCACGTTGATTGGCACGATGAAACCCTTTGGTTTGTGCGTTCTAAGCGTGATAAGGCAGTTTTTCAAGTTCCAGAGTGGGAACAATTGCGTGAGGCAGGTTCGCAGATAAAGAACCATGTGCTATCGAATATGCACAATTTATTGGTTGAGTTTGAAGAAAAAGCGACGGCAAACGGCATCACAATTCATTGGGCGGCAGATGCCAGAGAGCATAATGAAATCGTTTATTCCATCATCAAAAATGAAGGCGTAAACCGCATGGTTAAGTCAAAATCCATGCTGACGGAAGAATGTCATTTGAATGATTTTTTGAAAGAAAAAGGCGTTGAAGTGATTGATTCTGACCTTGGAGAGCGGATTGTTCAGATGCGTGGAGAAGCCCCATCACACATTGTTTTGCCTGCAATTCATCTCAAAAGAGCTGACGTTGGGGAAACTTTTCATCAACATCTCGGTACTGAAAAAGGAGCAACCGACCCGCAGTATCTAACAGAAGCGGCTCGTCTGCACCTTAGGGATACATTTTTGACTCGCAAAGTTGCCCTGACGGGAGTCAATTTTGCCATTGCCGAAACGGGAGGATTTGTGGTTTGCACTAACGAAGGCAATGCAGATATGGGAGTGCATTTGGCGGATGTACACATTGCCAGTATGGGTTTTGAAAAGATAATTCCGAAGGTTGAACACTTGGGCGTTTTCCTTAGATTATTAGCCAGAAGTGCCACAGGACAGCCTATTACCACTTTTTCAAGCCATTTTCATAAGCCCAGAGAAGGTCAAAAAATGCACATTGTCATTGTGGATAATGGTCGAACGAAGCAATTGGGTCGCCCTGATTTTCGGAATTCATTGAAGTGTATTCGTTGTGCGGCTTGTCTGAATACTTGCCCAGTTTATCGTCGTTCGGGAGGGCATAGTTATCATACTGCCATCGCAGGACCGATTGGTTCGATATTGGCCCCCAATTTGGATATGGCTGAAAATGCAGATTTGCCTTTTGCTTCAACGCTTTGTGGTTCGTGTTCAAATGTTTGTCCCGTGAAAATTGACATTCATGAACAACTCTATAAATGGCGACAAGTTTTGGTTAAAGAAGGACACGTTGCATCAGTCAAAAAATTAGGAATCCAGTCAATGGCGAGTGTTTTGAGTTCGCCAAGTTTTTTCAGGACGGCAGGAAAATTGGGAAGATTTTTGATGAAAAATACGCCTCTTGTAACCAATAATAATTTGAATGTTTGGTATCAACAAAGAGACATGCCTGACGTGCCGAAGGAGAGTTTTAGGGAGTGGTATCTTTTGAGGGAGAAAGGTAGAATGGAGTAAAGGAATTGGAGAAACAAATCACAACTCACTCAATCACTAAATCACTAAATCACAACTAAACAGAATGTCATCCAGAGAACAAATATTATCCCAAATAAAAACTAATCAACCTGATTATCAAGAACTTAATGTACAATTTAAGTTTGAATCAGTGTATGAAAATTTATACGGAAAGTTTGCAGAAATCCTGAGTTTTGTGGGTGGCAAAGCCCTTGAAGTTGATTCTTATGAAGAAATAAAAGCGGATATCAAGGCTCATTATCACGACGTTACAAACATCGCTACAACCATTGATGAACTTTCAGAATTGGCAGATTTTAGCTTGAATATCTCTGACCCGCATGAGTTGGAAATGTTGAATTTGGCGATAATAAAAGGAGATTTTGCCGTTGCCGAAAATGCCGCTATTTGGGTTTCTGAGAAACAATTGCCTCACCGTGCTTTACCAATGATTACGCAATATTTAGCTATAGTTATTCATAAAAAAGACATTCTCACGAATATGCACCGTGCCTACGAACGTGTGAAGGTGGATGAAACGGGCTTCGGAACTTTCATTTCTGGACCTTCAAAAACGGCAGATATTGAGCAAAGTTTAGTGATTGGGGCTCATGGAGCGAGAGGTCTGATGGTTTATGTGATGGTTGATAGAAATGAAATAAAATTAACTTCCCGAAAGTAGAAATAACTTTCGGGAAGTTTGTATAAAAACTCAAAACACTCAATTCTTAATCACTTTCTTCGTAATAATTCTCTCCCCAACCTTAAATTTCAAAATATAAGCACCCGAATTGAATCTACTCATATCAATTGTTCCTTCGTGGGTTTGTGAAAGTGTTGGAATGTTTTGAGTCATTTGCTCCTTTCCAATCGTATTGAATAAATATAAATTCACATCTGTTGCTTCTCTACTTTGCAATTTCCAATTCAACAATCCACTCGTCGGATTAGGCGAAACATTCACCATAACATCCGCATTTTCGTCCGTATTTTCATTCGCTAAACGAATACTTGAAATACCTGTTTCCCCTAATGAATTACCGCCAACTATACCAGAAATATTAACGTTCACAACTTGTGGAGTTCTATTGCTCACACAATTTGGTTTTCCGCCCGATTCGCAAGCCACATAATATGTTGTAGTTCCTTGCAATATTGGGGTAGTAAAAGTTACTGAACCGAGTGAAGTCATACTCGACAATGAACTGTACCAATTTGGAGTTCCCGAAGAACAAGTGGCTGACAATGTAATACTTGCTCCTTTTTTTATTGTTGAATCAACCAACGTAGGAGCAACTAAAGCTGGATTTATTGTTACTAAAACATTCGTAAAAACAATCGGACATCTATCGCCATCACAACGCACTTTGTAGGTCATATCTTTCGCCAATTTTGGCGTTACAAATGGTGAACCAACATACAATTCTTTTACTCCCGTTGAATCAAACCATTTGACATCACCCGTTTCACAAGTGGCTATTAATGAGGCAATTGAGCCACTACAAACCGTTGAATCTATAATAGCTTTCGCACAAGGCTGATTGATTTTGGTCGTAAATGCTCCACGTCCATGTGTTGCCAAAGCAATAGTTTCATCTGATGTACGATATTTAATCATATCACATCTCACATTTGCCAAACTGGTATTATTAGGTTCCCATTTTGAGGTAGAATCTGTAATATCTACCATTGACCAAACGCCTAATTCCGTTGCTAATAAAACCTGTTTCGTGTTTTTAGGATTAATTAAAGCGTAACGGATTGGAATGTTTGGTAATGCGTGTAAAGAATCATCTTTTGAAACCCATTTAGTTCCTCCATTAATCGTATAAAAAACTGATTTCACGTTATAATTAGACTTCGTTACAATCATCG
>JANPIG010000658.1:0-8559 GCA_031424875.1 Cytophagales bacterium | reverse complement strand
TCCCGATGCCATCAAGGCCAGTAGGATAGAGGAGGGCCCCACCAAAGGTATAACTTTTAGGTGAAATGAATGGGCAACTTTTGCGGCTAATGAACCTGGGTCTGCCACGCCAGGACAACCTGCTTCTGAAATTACGCCAATGTCCATCCCACGAGGAACTTCGCTAAAATATTTACGAACTTGTTCAAGGGAAGTATCTTTATTGAGTTCAAAAAAATGGAGATTATCAATGACTTTACCTAATTTCAAATCAGCAATAAATCTCCGAGCGGTACGGATATTTTCTACAAAGTAATAATCGGTTTTCTGAATAACCTCTTTAATTTGAGCTGATAAAACGCTCTCACTGGTTTCAGGAGCGAGTATGGTTGGGATGAGAAATAACATAACTTAGGACGGAAGTCGTCCTTTCAAAGAACGACTTCCGTAAATTATTATCAGATTGATGTTTTAATAAATCGTTGTACAATTTCCACAAACTCCTTCGGCTTATCTGCCTGAACCCAATGTCCCGTTCCTTCAATCGTTACGAGTTCGTATTTGGGGAAGAGCTCCCAAATCTTCCGTTCATCTTCGGGTTGAATATAATGCGATTCTGAGCCTTTGATAAACAAAACGGGCTTTTCAACAATGGCTTCATTAGATAATTCATGCCCCACAATATCAATATTTTTCGTGATAACGGGTACATTTATTCGCCAGTCAAATTCATTATTTTTTTCAGGATTTCTCCATAAGTTTTTTAGTAAAAATTGCCTTACGCCCTCACTTTGTTCAAAACGCTTCATCAACTCATTGGCTTCGGTGCGACTTTTGAGAGACTTTAAATCAATGGAAGCCAAACCTTGCAAAATCATCGAATGATGGACTGGATAAAACTTAGGAGCAATATCCACTACTATCATTTTTGAGAAAGCATCGGGATAATTCATCGCAAATTGCATGACGGTTTTTCCTCCCATCGAATGTCCAATTAAGACTACATTCTCTAATTGATGGTCGTCAATAAATTCTTTCAAATCCTCCGCCATTACTTTATAATCAAACACATCACTACGGGGAGATTGTCCATGATTGCGTTGGTCAAGTATATACACACAATGTTTTTCGCCTAAAATTTTACCAATTGTTAGCCAATTATCCGAAGACCCAAAAATACCGTGAAGGATAATGATGGGTGTTCCTGTTTCTCCTGTTTGCCTATAAAAAAGTTTCATTTCTAATCTTGAAAATAATAAATCATATATTCAAATCTACGTCAAAAAACATATTTATTCAGTGACCAAAAAATAGTTTTTTCGTATAAAAATCATCACAAAGATAAGAAGGAGATTCTTAAAAAAATACTAAACTGATAGACTTCTATTATTATTCAATGAATTAATAATTTTCATAAATTTCATACAAAATAAAATATTGTTTTTTAGGGTTTTTCTTTAACAAATCCTATAAATCAAGGTTTTACCCCTTGGTTATTTATATTTTCTTAATAATACCTTGTTGTTCTTGCTAAAAAAATGTTGTTATTTTGTACCCAAATTCACCCATTTGATTTCTAACTAAATTCCAAATTTTCAATCATGAAGAAATTCATTACCACTAAGGTCGTTTTAGGAGCTATTTTCGCTCTTTTTATGACCATTACAAGTGTGCAAGTTTTCGCTCAAACTACTGCTGCTATTTCAGGTACAGTATTAGATGAGAAAGGCGAAGGCTTGCCAGGTGCGAATGTTATTGCCATTCACGAACCAACAGGTTCACGCTATGGTGCTGCAACTCGTGCCGACGGACGTTACAACATTGTGAATATGCGTGTTGGCGGTCCTTATAGAGTAACCATCTCATTTATAGGTTACAAAGATGACGTGAAAACGAACATCAACTTAACGCTGGGTCAGGACCAACGCATCAACTCAAAATTAGAGACTGCGGAGGCACAATTAGAAGAGGTAAAAGTTGTGGCAGCTCGCAGTTCAGTGTTCAACGCAGGACGTACAGGTGCAGCTACAACCGTAAGTAACAAACAAGTTACAACCCTTCCAACATTAAACCGTTCATTGACGGATTTTGCTCGTTTAGATCCACGTTCAAACGGAGGTTTAAGTTTTGCAGGACGAAATGGTCTTTATAATAACATTACGGTTGATGGGGCATTTTTCAACAACTCTTTTGGATTGAATAATACAATTGGTGGACAAGCTGGTGCTCAACCCATCTCTGTAGATGCCATTGATCAATTCCAAGTGAACATCGCTCCATTTGATGTTCGTCAGGGTATGTCAACGGGTGCAAACGTAAATGTTGTTACGAAGAGTGGTACAAACGAATGGTCAGGTTCGGTTTACAGATTTAATCGTAGTCAGGAGTATTCAGGAACGAAAGTAGGTGGTTTAGATTTGACAGATCCGCTCACGGGAAAATTACCACTCTCACAAAATTTTGACTTAGTACAATACGGTGGACGTATTGGTGGAGCAATTATCAAGAATAAATTATTCTTTTTTGCCAGCTATGAGAAAGAAAATAGAGCAGATCCAGGTTCTGTTTTGAAGCCAAGTCGTGATGGTGTAGTAGATAATGCAACATCGGCAGTAAAAGCATCTGACTTGGATAAATTGAAAGCATTTTTGAAAGAGAAATTCAATTATGATCCAGGTGAATATGAAAATTACAGTAAATTATCTCAAAGTGAAAAATTCAATGCTCGTATAGATTGGAATATTTCTGAGAAGCATAAATTGAATATTAAGTACAATACTTTAAGATCATTTGCTGATATCACAGCATCAAACTCTGGTGCTTTATCTAACGGACGTAATCCAACAAATACAAACATTCCTTTTCAAGGTGGTTTGTATAGAATTAACAATAATTTAGATTCTTATATCGCTGAATTGAATTCAACTTTTAGTGGCAAAATTGCTAATAGCTTAACAGTTGGATATACTCAAATGCGTGATTTCCGTGAGTCACCCGTAAACAGTACTCCTTTCCCTACAGTAGATATCGGTAACGGTGTGGCTGCTCCTGGTATTCCACTTTCAGCTACTTCATTTGGATTTGAGCCTTTCTCAGCAAATAATATCTTAGATACAGACGTATTACAAATTTCAGACAATTTGACTATCTACGCTGGTAAGAGTGTATTGACTGTAGGAGTTGCTTATGAGAACAATCAATTCCGTAACGGATTTGCTCCAAACTACTATGGAGGATATCAGTTCCGTTCATTCGATGATTTCTATAACAGTGTAAATAATGGAGTTTCAAATGCTATACAATTCCGTCAGCAGTGGTCAAATACTTCAGAATTTCCATTTGCAAAAATGAAAGGAAGTACATTGAGTTTATATGCTCAGGATGAACTTACAGTAGCAAAAGGTTTTAAATTAACTTTAGGTTTACGTGCTGATGGTACATCTTTTCCAGTTGAAAAGAATGTTACTACAACAAATCCTTATGTACCAGCCCTTACTTTCCGTGATGGCGTAAAATTAGAGACTGATAAATTCCCAGAATTTACATTATTGTGGTCTCCAAGACTTGGATTCAACTGGGATGTGAATGAAGAGAAGAAAACTCAGATTCGTGGTGGTTTAGGTATTTTCTCTGGTCGTGTACCTTATGTTTGGTTATCTAATCAATTGTCAAATAATGGTGTTTTATTTGGTTCTGAATCTCAGAATAACCCTACAAATCGTGCATTCAGTGCAGATGTAAATAAGTATCGTCCTGTGATTGATATTGGTAATTTCAAGCCAACTACTTACAATTTAGCGGTTACAGACCCAAATTTTAAGTTTCCACAAGTTTTTAGAGCAAACGTTGCAGTTGACCAAACTTTAGGTGAAGGTTGGTTGGCAACATTTGAAGGGATTTATACAAAAGATTTGAATGCAGTGTATTTGGATAATACTAACCTCCCAGTTTCTTTAAGAAATGCGATTGGTGCTGATAACCGTCCTATCTATTTCAACGTAGGTACCAATGGATTTCCATCTACTCCATACAATCGTATTTATGGTTTAGTTGCCAATGGAGGAACTACTCTTCCTGCGAATTTGTCAGTTACTGCTCCAAATATTTCTGATGCGATTGTAATGAGAAATACAAATAATGGATATAGTTATGCTTTGACAGGAACTGTATCGAAAGCGTTTGAAAATGGTTTGTTTGCCAGTATTTCATATACTTACACAGATTCTCGTTCGGTTAACGATGGAGGTTCAATTGCTCAATCAATGTGGAGAGATAGAGTTGTGGTGGGTAATCCAAATTCTGATGTTGCTTCTTACTCTAACTTTTTACAACGTCATCGTATTGTTGGGTTTGGTAGTTATAAATTTAGCGAAGCAAAATGGGCAGCAACTACTATCGGATTTACGTATTCAGTAGGTCCTGGTGGTCGTTTCTCATATATTTATACAGGTGATATGAATGGAGACGCACTTAACGCAAATGATCTAATTTATATTCCAAGAGATGCTTCTGAAATTGTGTTAAGAAATATTGCAGCTAACGCCGCTACTGGTGCTCCACTTTATACTGCGGCTCAACAATGGACAGATTTAGATAATTATATTAAACAGGATTCTTATCTGAATTCACGTCGTGGACAATATGCCGAACGTAACGGTGGTGAATTACCATGGTCAACAAATTTTGATATTAAAATTATTCAAGATTTTTATATTAAGGTTGGTGGAAAAACAAATACAATTCAGTTATCTTTCGATATGTTCAATTCTGGAAATTATGTTTCTTCAAATTGGGGTCTTAATCAAAGTACGGTACGTTCAGCCTTATTAAATTTTCAAGGATATGATAATGCTACTGGTTTTGTTGCACCAGGTTCTGTACCAACTGGAAAGCCTGTCTTCACCTTTCCATTTCGTTCAGGCTCAACAGTTTTGAATGATTCATTCCAAAATTCAGTAGGCCTTGGTTCAAGGTGGCAAGGACAGTTTGGTATTCGTTATATCTTTAACTAATATTCAAATAAAATTATATTTGAAAAATCCCGAATCGAAAGGTTCGGGATTTTTTTGGTTAAGATTAAAAATAATAGTATGCTTGCATAACAATTTATATTCTACGAAATTGCATCCATTATCATATAAAACAAATCTAAATATGAACTTCAACGAACCCATGCTCAGAGATGGAGCATTACAAGGAAAAACTATCGTAGTAACGGGCGGAGGCACGGGCTTAGGTCGCTCTATGACCAAATATTTTTTGCAATTAGGAGCTAACGTAGTCATCTGTTCACGCAAAATGCCCGTTTTGGAAGCCACAGCCGCTGAACTTACCGCAGAAACGGGCGGAAAAATTATCCCCGTAGCCTGTGATGCTCGTAACTATAATGAAGTAGAGAAGGTCTTAGAATTGGCAGTCGAACATTTTGGAGCAGTTCATGGCTTGGTTAATAATGCGGCGGGTAATTTTATCAGCCCAACCGAAAAATTATCGCACAAGGCTTTTGACGTTGTGGTTGATATTGTGTTGAAAGGAACATACAATTTCTCTTTGGCTTTTGGTAAATATTGGATTGCTGAGAAAATCAAAGGAACGGTAATGTCAATTGTAACCACTTATGCTTGGACGGGTTCGGGTTATGTTGTGCCTTCAGCTACGGCTAAGGCGGGTGTATTGGCACTGACTCGCTCATTGGCAGTGGAATGGGGGGCTAAATATGGTATTCGCTTCAACGCCATCGCCCCAGGACCTTTTCCGACAGAAGGAGCATGGGAACGCCTTTTTCCTGCTGAAGCCATGGGCGAAGAATTAGCCGCAAAATTAGCCCCAGAGAGTAGAATCCCTTTAAAAAGAGTTGGGGAACATCAAGAATTAGCTAATTTAGCGGCCTATTTGATGTCAGAATTTTCTGCCTATATTAATGGTGAAGTCATCACAATTGATGGGGGCGAATGGCTCATGGGAGCAGGTGAATTTTCAGATTTGAATGAAGTTTCAGAGGAGAAATGGGAGGTAATTGCTCGTGCGGTGAGAGGGAAGAAGTAGATTTTAGTGATGAGCTATGAACTATGAGTATTTCAAATCAGTTTTAAAACAAAAATACCTCCTTGTCATTCTGAAAGAATCTAATTTGTTAGTAGGGATACAATGTTAGATTCTTTCAGAATGACAAGGAAGCAGTAAATGTTCAAAAATACTTAAATGGCTGTGATAATACTAAGTTATAACTAATGAGTTTTTTATTTAAGTTTTAGAATAATTATAGCCAAAAAAGAATAATTTTACCCTTATAATTAATCGAACATTTACTCATTGCTCAAAGCTCACATCTCAAAGCTAAACAAACTCATGAAAATAACGCAAGAAGCCTTCGGGCGATTTACTGAATACGTCCTTACCAATCAAGAATCTGGAGAAGCCCTGTATGTGATTCCAGAATATGGGGGTATTATCCGCAAAATGACTTTGCAGAAAGACGGGCATTTTCATAAAATTATTGATTGTGGCGACACCGAAGAACAAATTTTAGGTGATAAACTAGCCTATCCATCAGCCCATTTATTTCCTTGGGCAAACCGTGTTCGTGATGGAAAATACGAGTTTCAAGGCACTCATTATCAGCTTCCTATCAATGAAGAATCTCTCAATAATGCCATTCATGGGTTGGTAGCTTTTGCAAAGTTTGAGGTTACGCAAGTGGAAATAAATGCTCAATCAGCTATTCTGACTATAAAATATATTTACAAGGGAGAAGAACAAGGCTACCCTTTCCCCTTCGATTTAGAGATAAAACACACTTTCAGTTCAGACGATGGACTACTGTTGACCTATACCATCACAAACACAGGCAAGACCGATATGCCAATGGTTTTGGGTTGGCATCCATACTTTAGGATTGACGAAGAAAAGGCAAGCGATTGGCAAGTTAGCATCCCTACAAAGCATAAATATGTGTCGGACAAACAGATGATTCCCAATGGACAAGAAGCTATTGATTTGAAAGAGTTGAAGCCAATCGGAGATGATCAATTAGACAATGTCTTTAGGATAGAATCTTCAGTAAGAAGTATCACGCAGCTAACTTCTCCTGCCAAAAATTTGACTTTAAATGTTTGGCAGGATGCACAGAAAGACCAATTTCATTATACCGTAGTTTATATTCCATCTACCAGAGACCGTATTGCGATTGAACCTATGACAGGAAATACCGATGCTTTCAATTCAGGAGATGGGATTTTAGTTTTGGAAAGTGAAAATAGTTTTACTTTAAATTGTGGAGTTTATCTTTCGTAGTAGTTGGCTTTCAGCAGTCGGCTATCGCAGGTTGGCAGAGAGTTATCGGCTTTCAGGAGTAGATTTCAAATTGACTGCCGATAGCCGAAAGCCGATAGCTGACTACAACGCCAACGGCAAAGTAAAGTAAAACGTGCTACCTACCTCCATTTCAGTATCAAACCATATACTGCCTTTTGAATTATCTACTACCCATTTGGCTAAGGCTAAACCTACGCCTGTGCCTTCGGGTTTGGTGGAAAAATCAAGCATGAAGATTTTGCTATGATGTTCTTTCAAAACGCCCGTTCCGTTGTCTGTTACGCTAAATGTAACGGCTTCTATGCCAATTTCTACGTGTATTTTGATGGTCGGTTTACGTTGCGGAGGTACAGACTGAATGGCATTTACCAACAAATTATTAATGATATTCCCCGTAAGCTGGCGGTCTCCATAGACCCTCACAGGCTTCTGTGGAACAACTTTGCTTAGGTTTATTTTCTTATCGCCTAAAAACAAATTAGCCACTTTGTTCACTTCATATACAAAATCGAAAATTTCACGCTTTGGAATAGGTAAACGGGCGAAATCTGAAAATGAATTGGCAATGTATGATAGGTTATCAATCTGCCCTGTCAATGATTCGATTTGGTCTTTTATTTGAGCAGTGTCTATAGTTGCCCCTCTTGAGAGTTTATGCTGTAATAATTGCAAAGACAATTTCATGGGAGTAAGTGGATTCTTAATCTCATGAACCACTTGCTTTGCCATTTGTTGCCAAGCAGACTGTTTGGTAGTATCTGCCAAGGCCACTTTAGACTCCTCCAACTTTACCAGCATATCATTATAAGCCTTAATCAAAACGCCAATCTCATCATCAGACCGCCAAGTAAGTGGTTCGTTGGGTTTACTCAAATCAATTTTACGTAACTTGTTGGTAATCAGGCGTAATGGAACCGTCAAAACATTAGAAGCAAAGTAAGAAAGCAACAATAAACCTAAGAATATGGTCGTGAAAGTATTCAATAATGAGCCAATCACGGCACTAACCTCTTGCTCATAAGCTGCATTAGAATCGTAGAAAGGAATATTTACAATGCCTACTAATTTTCCATCACTTGCATTCATCCCGATATAAGAACTCATGAAATTTAGGTTGCCAATCGTCTCTGGAATAATGGCTTTGTGTTATTTGTCTTAATTTATTCTTATATTAGCTTGGGGTTTTATATAAGTTGAGATAGCTCGCGTCTCATTGCCCAACAGTTTATTTGATGTTATAAAATGGCGATTTAAATCAAAAATACT
>JANPIG010000657.1:0-3972 GCA_031424875.1 Cytophagales bacterium | reverse complement strand
GCGACCTTGTGGTTATTATAGTTTGCTTCGACATAATCTTCTCTTAAAAAAAACCTCCTATCCACTTCATGTTCCTTTGAACACATATTAGCATTTTTCAAAACCTAATAATTTATTTTTGAGTTACAATATTAGCCATGAGTTTTGAGAAATGCTCATGACTTTGACTAATTGATCATTACTCAAAGCTAATCTTAAAACCAAAACTCAAAAATATCATGTTACAATTTTTGAAATATGTACTCGCCACAATCATAGGCTTGTTTTTATTTACACTTCTAAGTATTTTTATTCTCATTGGAATTGGGGCTGCTGTTGGTTCCAGTTCGAGTTCCGGCGATAGCGTTTCTTTGAAAGATAATACTGTCTTGAAATTAGACCTTAATCGTTCCATAGTGGAAAATGCTTCCGATGACAATAATCCTTTCAAGAGCCTCGGCGGACCTTTCGCTGGCGATGCTGACAATGTAGGAATGGTGCAAATTCGTGAGGGTTTGAAACGTGCCGCTGCCGACAAGCACATCAAAGGGATTTATCTACTTGCCAATTATCCACAGGCAGGTTATGCTCAGTTGGAAGAAATTCGCAACGCCCTGTTGGAGTTCAAAAAATCAGGCAAATTCATTTATAGCTACGGAGAATTATTTTCAGAAAAGGGTTATTATGTAACTTCACTTTCAGATAAAATCTATTTAAATCCAGCAGGTGGAATGGACTTTAACGGTATTAGTGCTGAGGTTAGTTTCTTTAAAGGTGCGTTGGATAAGTTGGACATTAAACCCGTAATTTTCCGTGTAGGCGAGTTCAAATCTGCCGTAGAGCCGATGTTGCGAGAGAATATGAGTGATGCCAGTAAGTTGCAATATACTTCTTTATTAGGGTCATTAAACGACCATATTATGGGTCAAATTGCTCAGTCAAGAGGATTGCAAGTAGCTGATTTAAAGAAGGTTGCGGATGAATTAGGAGCATCAAAACCAAATAGTGCTTTGGCAAATAAGATGATTACCAACGTAGGATATTATGATGAATTTGAAAGTCAAATCAGAAAAACTTTGAAAAGAGATGCTGACGATAAAATTGAATATATAAGTTTAACAAAATTCATGAAAGCAGAGTCTGCTATCCCGTATAATGATGCTGATAATAGAATTGCTGTCATTGTGGGCGAAGGAACCATCATGGGAGCTAAAGCCGATAATGGGAATATCGGTTCAGATGACTGGATTGCGGAATTAAAAAAGGCTCGTGAAGATAAAAAAGTGAAGGCAATTGTATTGAGAATTGATAGCCCAGGCGGTTCAGCATTGGCTTCTGATGTGATGTGGCGTGAGATTGAATTAACTAAAAAAGTGAAGCCTGTTATTGCATCAATGGCTGATTATGCGGCTTCTGGAGGATATTATATGGCAATGGCGGCAGATACCATTGTGGCTCAGCCCACTACTATCACGGGTTCAATCGGGATTTTTGCTCAGTTCTTTAACTTTGAGAATTTCTTGAAAAATAAAATAGGCATAACCAATGATAGAGTGAATACTAACGCTCACTCAGACTTTCCATCGGTTACTCGTGAATTGGATGATTATGAGAAAAAGTGGTTTCAGAGTAGTATCGAAAATGGTTATGAGAACTTTACCTCAAAAGCTGCCAAAGGTCGTAAGATGAATTTAGATAAATTAAAATCTCTGGCGGGCGGACGAGTTTGGTCGGGAATTGAAGCCAAACAAAATGGTTTGGTTGACGTATTGGGTGGCTTGGAAGATGCCGTGAAAATTGCCGCAAAAAAGGCTAAATTGAAGGACGGAGACTATAAAACTAAATTTTATCCACAACCAAAATCATTCATCGAAGAGTTTATGGATAAGAAAAGCGATGAAGCCGAAGCCAAAATGATGCAGGCACAATTTGGAGATTTAGCTCCTTACATGAAGCAAATTAAAAACTTAAAAGCTCGTGAAGGCGTAATGATGTTAATGCCAGAAGTGATTGATTTTAAGTAATTTTGATTACAGAAAAATAGACCACAGATTGACCCGCAATGGAATTGAGATTTTACGGATTCACACGGATAAAATTTAATAAAATCTGTGTAAATCAGTTTAATCCGTTCAATCTGTGGTCTATTTTTCTATAATCAGGCTTAAAACTTCACCCCAAAATCCAAATAAAACCCTCCATTCTTGGTAATTAAATCGCCAAAAGTACGTTCACGATTAATTTCTATTAACCCTCTTTGATACTGTAGTCCGAAGAAAAATACGTCTCCACCATTGCTCAGCGGTTTTTCTGCTCCAATGCCCAATAATAAACCAACATCGCCAAAGCCAAAAACACTTTGCGAACTTGCTAAACGTTCCTGATATTGGAAGATTGGATTACGAGTTTTATCTAAGGCTTTTTCATTAATTTTCAAGTCTAACGTTCCGCCGAATTGTAAAAACAGTGGGGTATCTTGTAATATTCTATCACTAAAAATTTTGAACGTTATGGGTACTTGAAGATATTGAAGATTGAAATTTGCTTCAGTTCCAATGGCTTCATCTGAGGTCAAAGGTGTGGTTTTGAAGAGTTCATTATCATAAAAACTGCGGTGCATAGAATAATTAACGCTTTTTACAGTGTACCAAAGTCCCGTACTGAAAGCATATTTTTCAGCCATATATAAATCTACTACCGGACCCAAACTCAAACGTACATTTGCTCCATTGGAATTAAAACCTCTGAAACCTTTAGATGATTCTACGTAATTGATAATAAAGCCAGGTGATAATTTGAAGCCCATTTTCATTTTATAAAAACTGCCCCAGAAGCTACTACGGTCATTGCCACCCCTATAATTTGCATCTGAATTGTACCGTTGTGAAAAAGCCCCAAATCCCGACCACAGAATAAAAAGGGCAATGAATACGTTTTTCTTCATAATTTTGTTAAGTAAGGATGGCTTTTACGCCGTATGCTTTTCAAAAGATATAACCCTTAAAATCTATGCCAACACTTTAAAGCGTAAGGCATATAAGAAAAATGAAATACTTTAAGTTCACTTTATTTTTAATTTTCACGTCTCTCGTATGGGCTTGTACTCACGAACAGGAGAGTCAAACCTCCACCACTACCGACCCCGACTTTACTAACGTAAAAGTTGATGTAAATATTCAACGTCTTGACAAAGAAATGTTTGCGTGTCAAAGTAAAGACGAATTACTGGAATTTTTTGATAAATATCCGACTTTTATTGTCGATTATTTTCAAGTTCCAACGGCTGAATTTGATAAATTGGCTGAACAACTTTTGCCTTTAATTACTAATAAAGGCTTGCAAGATTTTTATAAACAGTCGCAAAGTCCCGCTTTTTTTGGCAATAAAAATCTTGAAAATGACTTCCGTGAAGCCTTCCAGCATATAAAATATTATTATCCTAATTTCAAAGAACCCAAAATATATACCATTTTTACAGGTTTCTTTGGTCAGGGGGTTTTACAGAATCCAGAACTTACTGTTTCAGACTCTGCTATTTACATTGGAATGGATTATTTTATGGGTAAAAAAGGGAAATATCTGCCTAATATTTATGATTATCAACTTCGGAAAGCTGCTCCAAATGCTGTAGTGCCACAGACAATTTTGTTGCTTTCTCAGCGATATAATGCTATGAATCCGAAGGATAAAACTTTGCTTTCAGAAATGGTTTGGTATGGGAAAAGTTATGTATTTGCCCACACAATGATGCCCAATACCAACGATAGTTTATTCATCGGATATTCAAGTCAACAACTAACTGATACCTACACGTATCAGAAAGATATTTGGGCCCATTTTATTCAAAATCAATTACTTTATAATACCCAAGATCCTATAAAAGCCAAATATGTAGGTGAACGCCCCACTACGCCCGAGATTGGAAAAGGCTGCCCAGGCACAATTGGCAGATGGTTGGGTTGGAGAATTGTGGGAAAATATTTTGATGAAAAT
>JANPIG010000656.1:0-13429 GCA_031424875.1 Cytophagales bacterium | reverse complement strand
GCCCACTAACTGGGAATTCCGTAAACGTTCAACAGAAACAAAAAAGCTATCTAAATCCATGTGAACAATTGACCGATCTTGCATATTAATTATGGATATTTGCAATAAAAATCTCAAAAAATGAGATAAATATTTTGGTTTTTCAATAAAAATCCATGAAATTTACATAATATAATTTTATCATATCAAAATATGGAAACTATTTTTAGTCAGAATTTACGTTTTTTACGTAAACGCTTACCAAACCCCATCAATCAAGGGAAATTTGCGGAAGAGATGGGAATTCATAAATCAACGTATAATCACTATGAATTAGGCAAGACCGAGCCTAAGTATGAAGAGCTGGTGAGGTTGGCGAAATATTTTGAAGTATCAATTGATGATATATTAACCAAAGTATTAACGGAAGAAAACTTTAAGCCAAAATTTTCAACGCAAGCCAATGTGAGAATTTTGGTTACTACCGTGAATTCCGAAAATGAGGATAATATTGAGTTTGTCCCCATCAAGGCCATGGCAGGGTATTCTAATGGTTACGGTGATTTAGAATACATTGAAACGCTCCCTACTTTCAATGTTCCTTTTTTGGATAAGAACAAAAAATATAGAGTATTCCCGATTCAGGGAGATTCGATGTTGCCCATGCAGGAAGGCTCAAAAGTTTTTGCCGAATACATTGAAGATTGGCAAAATATTAAGAGCGGAACGATATGTATTGTGGTAACAAAAAATGAAGGAATCGTTTTGAAAAAAGTGTATAACTATTTGACGGATAGTGATTTATTATTGTTAGAATCTAAAAATGAACGATATGATCCCTATCCAGTAAAGGCGGAAGATGTGCAGGAAATTTGGAAGTTTGCGGGATTTTATTCACCTGATTTTCCTGAATAATCATTAATCAAGATTACCCTGCAACTATTGCCCAGTAAGTGTTACCCAGTAAGTATTACCCAGATAACTTTTGTTTGGGCAACTTTTTTGTAGGTGCTTTTGCAATAAGCTTTTGAGTTTCAGCCAATTTGGTTAATTGCTCAAATTGTTCATTTGCTTTGAAATGAATTGAAGTATTCAGCTTCTGAATGACGTTATTGCTGTATTTTTCTCCTAATTTTAAATCTTCATTAAAATCTTTCTGAATAGGTCGCATGATTTCTGCTACTCCCTGCAAACCTTTTTGATTAATGACGAAGGCTTCCACCCGTTTCATATTGTTAAAAGTATTCTGCATCATCACTTCCACTTGGGTTTCTTTGAAAAAAGAGAGTTCTGATTTCTTCTCGTTTGGACCTTTAAAATTGTCAATATATTTTACCAAATCCGCCCCTAATTTTGCCATTGTTTTAGTCTCCCCCTGCGGCAACTCAATCCTTACTCTAACCGCTTTTTCTTCCGACAAAAGACTCGCTTCAACTTTTAGCTTTGACAAAGGCGATTTGTCAGCGTTGGGAATGCTTGAAAAGTCAAGACTGCCCATTAGATTGATATTCATTCGTTGTCCAGCAGGGTCTTTATCATTCGCTAAGAGAATTTGTTGCGGTTGATATTTGTCCACAAGGTGTTGAATATGAACCATTTGCTCTTTGGAGGGAAGCCCAGCCGTGGAAATATACAACCTTGATTCCCCCGATGCGGGTGGATATAATTGATGAAAGGAAGAAAGGTCAATATCCGATTCAAAGACAATAAGCCTGTCCACATTTTTAGGTAAAGGTATCATTTTGGTATTGTCCAAAGGCTCATTTGGATTCATTTTTATCAAAGTGCCCTTCGGAATTTCAACTTTATTTTCGTTAAACATTACTTCCTTGCTGACTCCAAACGCAACAACATTGGTCATAAATAATCCCTCCCCAATTTGTCCTTTCCCATTTTTCCTGAACCCAACGTTTCGATTGGTTACGTTATTAATTTCCCCCTCTCGGTCAAACAAAGGAGCGGCAATATTGGAATAATTGACCTTAGATTCTTTGTTGTAATAGTGGGAGTTTTTATAAATACCCTTCATTTCGGGTGAATCAATGGTTTCTTTTAATAGCCCTCTGGATTCTAAATAACCGTAATCGCTCAATTCATAAAGTCCATTCCTGAGTTCTTTACGAAGTTTTATAATTTCTTCTTCCGATATTTTCTTGAAATCAAATCCATTGGGTTTGTTCTCAATTTTAACTACTTCCGTATTTTTCCTAACTAACAGCCCTCCATCTTGATATTGTTGCAACAGTAGAGCTGCTTCGTAAAAATTATTGAGTCGGTTAGTATTAATGGCAAAAGTAAAAATATCGCCTCCTTCTCGCTTATCAAAAACACTGAAATAATTGGTGATGCCCGTTTTGTCGTGTTTATAAACCACATATTTTTCTGTGCCGTCTTCATTCTCTAAAAAAGCATATCGGGCGGTTGATTTTTTTGTATTGATTTCAAAGCCGTTATAATCCTGAGCAAAAGATAAGAAATCAACGCCCGACAATATTTTATCTTTATCAATCAGGCCTACACGGTTCTGACGTTCCAAGAAATTAGCTCTCGTAGAAATCAAATCCGTCACCTTTTTGTCCTCTCCCAAGCGAATGGAAAGCGTTTCGGTATTGGATTTATTAAAATTCGCCCAATTGTCCTGTATGGCTTTAGGCAAAACTGATTTCTCAAAAAATAGAATATCCAAGGCGATTTTATGGTTAGATTTTGCTTCCTGTTTTTGAGCTTCATTAAAAGATTTGTAGCCCTTAATGGGCGTATCGGCAGGGATAATTACCCCTTGATAGTTGAGTCCCTTGGACAAAACCATCTCTTTTTTGTCTCCGTTTTTCATGGATGCCACTTCGTTTAGTTTCTTGATTTCTTCCGTGATGTATTCGCCACCATTCGCAAAATCAATGGCTCGGCGATTGGCAAAATGATTTTCTAAGGAAATGATGGGCAGATTCATATCAGCCTCTTTGGTCAGAATTTTTCCTTTCTGGATTTGTTGAAAAACCTTTTCAGTCTTTACCCCAGCAATTTGATAAGTTACCTCCGTAGCACTTTGTCCACGCCCAAAATTCATGTGTCCTTTTTTCATTTGTTCCGCTAATTTTTCCAAACCCACAGCAGTTGCCCCACGACTGATAAAAAAATTGGTGGTAGTTTCCTCAAACTTCTTTCGATTGGTCGGTTCAGGGCTGACTAATAATTCTAAACCCCTTGAAATTTTGGCATAATTCAAATACAGTTCCGAGGCTTGACTGCCCACCACGGCAAAAGCTATCCCCGAATTTTGGAGAACTGCCAAGTATCTTTCTTGCTCGTTTGTTATCATTTTGTCGTTTATAAATAATATAAATTTATTAAAATTAATTTATATTATTTATAAATTTTAACAAGAAATTTTAATGGGAATTTATCCCTAAGAAAGAAGATATTTTTTGGAAGATTTTATAAGACCACTGAATAGCAAAATTTTGTATTTAACCGAATAGTCGTCAAAGACCGTGTAAAATCCACTTCGCTATTCCAACCCACAATTTTACACCGCCTTTGACGATTTTTTGTATCATTGCTATTGCCAAAAAAGGCAAAAGCAATCAACTGAATAGGGATATTACCAATAAGCTGATTGAATTTAGCCTTGCTCAACCCATCGCTTCAATCAGCCTATTTAGGTAATATGATTGTATTTTACTAAATAGAAAAGGAATATTTTGTAAGATTTAACCGAAGGGAATAAAAGGCTTAATGGATTGATAATCAATGATTTAACTACGTTTTAGACTTGTAAGAACTACCTCTTTTGAGTATCTTTACAGAGTAATTAAATCAATAGTTAATTTATAAATTTTAAAAAAATGGCACACGAAATTGACACTCAAAAAGGGTTCGCAGGATTCGCTTCCTTAAAACAACCCGCATGGCACGGCTTAGGAACAGTCGTAGAAGAACGCATGAGTATTGCCGAAGCTCTTAAATTTGGAGGACTGGATTTTGAAGTACAGAAATCCCCAAACGTTCACCGTTTTCCAGATGCAACGGAACAGGTAAGTAAAGATTCATTTTTCACTTTCCGAACGGACACAAATTATGTTTTAGGGGATAAATTGGGCAGAGGCTACACCGTTATGCAAAACAAAGTAGCCCTTGATTTGGTGGATGAATTGGTGAATAAACAATCTATGACTATTGAAACCGTAGGCTCTTTGTGTGATGGGGCAAAGGTATTTGTAACCCTCAAAAGCGAAACCCCGATTGATTTAGGTAACAATGACATTACTGAACAGTACTTGGTATTACTCAACGGACACGATGGCAATACCGCTATCTCCGCCTATTTTACCAACGTTAGGGTGGTATGTCAGAATACCTTAAACGCATCATTGGGCTTATCTAAAAACAAACATACGGTGAGACATACCGTTACGGCAAAAGAACGCTTGACGGAAGCCTTAATAATTATGGGCGTTATTAAGCGTAATACGGATTTAGATAAACAAGCCTACCAAAAAATGAAAGCTCAGCGATTTACGGATAAAATGTTTTCTCATTATTTGGGAAACATTTTCTTTACGCCGCTTGAAATGTCAGAATTTAAGAAGGGAGAGTCCAGTATTTCAACGAGAAAGAAAAATGTAATTGCCGAGGTAGTAAATTTTGCTCACACGGGAATCGGTCAAGACTTAGCGGGTGAAGGTTCGGCATTTTGGGCTTATAATGCAATTACAGGGTATTTTTCTAATCAGAAGGTGTATAAAGATTCAGAACTCAGAATGGATAATCTTCTATGGGGAACGGATGCAAACATGATGAACAAAGCTGCGGAATTTGCTCTAAAACCTGAAAAGATGGTCAATCTTGATAGAGATTTTTCTTCAAGTCTAATCTTAAATTGATTAACGTATAATTCAATACGTTATGGTTTTTATTCTAATTTTTTATCAAATCCAAGCCGTTTTAGGCTTGTAAATCAATCAAATATCATGGAAAATGTATTAATCATGGAGGGAATTATCGGTAAAATTGAAACTAAACCCTTTAAAAGTACCTCAGTAACAAACTTTTCAATTGCCCACAAAGAGCAATGGAAAGATAAAGACCAAACCGAACAAGAAGAAACGCATTGGTTTAATTGTGAATTGTGGAACGCCCCGCAAAAACTCATTGATAAACTGACCGTAGGCTCATTGGTGCTATTGTTGGAAGCTAAATTGAAGACGAAGAAATATACCAACAAAGAAGGGGTGGAAGTAACAACTTTCTTTATTGCGGTCAATAAAATTAGAATTCTGGCGGAGAAGAAGGAAGTAAAAGAAGGGAAAGATAAAAAGTAATTTACAAGAAATGAGTGATTCAGTTCGCTCATTTTTTGTAGAAAACTTGATAGAAATAGATTTTATATTTTACTATATAGTAAAGTCTTTTGAAGTGAAAACCAGGGGGATTAAATGTTTTAATGTATTGGTAATCAGATATATATGGCTGATATTTGATTGAAATAAATTGATAAATTTTGTATCTTTATAAGGTATTCTAATCATTTTCATCATAGAAAACTTAGTGTTTTGGATTAGTAATCTATTCACATTTTCTTAAATATAAAATCAAATGAAAAAATCATTTTTTGGCATTTTTGCCCTCCAAATCCTTATGTCCATGAGTGGCTGTGCAACGCTTTCCAGCCTTTCCTCCAATGCCATTCCACGTACAAACGTAAGTCTGTCTGGTACAAATGCTTCGGTAAATACGCCTTATGGAAACGTAAATACACAAGCTAAAAAAGCGAATCCAATTCAATTAGAAGGGCAGTTTTTAAGAAAATCAAAGGACACGACTTTCATTATTTCTCTCCAAAAAATGGGGATTCATTATAAAGCAACTTTTACTAAAGCAACTAATTTAGTGGACACGTTAAAGGCTTTTTATCCTTTAAAACCTTATCAAATTGGAAGGGATTTTGCTTTTTTGGATAATCAAAACAAGGTAGTTTTAAAATACGTTTCGGGTTATCCAAATGGAATTCAGTATAACGGTATTTTTTATAAACAGTTTATTGTCAAATAGTTATGAAATTAATTAAAACCTTTTATATTGATTCTGAAGTTCAGAAACTTTCTGAACTTCACGTGGTGCTTAGATTGGATAATTTTCATTATTTCTTAAAAGGAGAGAGGATTACAATTTTTTGTTTCGGGGAGGAAGCGGAATTTATGCTTTACCTCAATAGTCAAAATTTTAAGCGTAAGAAAGCAGGGTTTTTCAAACTCAATGAAATGTCAGAGCAGTTATATCCAGGCAATGCACTCTTAGTAAGTTTAAACCCCAATTTTTATAAATCTTTGGTTTTTGAAGATATGCAATTAGAGCTTGAAACATTCAAAAACTCCATTACTTTTTATCATCCAAACCAACTTTCTGATACGGATATTAAGGCAAAGTTTAAGCAATTTTAATTTAATTTTTCATTCAAAATTCATGTAGATTATGTACCAGTTTAGCACAAAACAGGGTGAGAAGTATTATACTTTTTACAGCCCCAGCGAAATCAGAAAGTTTTATTGTTTTGACTGTTTTGATGATTTTGGAAATAGTAAAGTATTGGAAACCAAAGTAATAGATTATTCCAGTTTTAAGTTTGAAAGATGTTTCTGTGAACATGAAAATTAATAAATAACTGAGGTGAATACCTCCTAAACAAAACAAATATGGAAATTGCAGAATATGTTTCAAACAACAGAATAGCTCAATTGATTGATTTAACTGGCTTAATTGAGCAAGGAAATTGCAGTAAAGACGAAATCAAAATGGGCAGTAGTTCGTTAAGTTTTAAGATAAATCTTAATCCTTATTTTACCCATTTTGAAATTGAGGAAAATATGGATGAAACCTTCGATTTAATCTTTTACTTTGAAGGACGAAATGGTAACGGTTTGGATATTGTGGATTTAGAAATGAGTATTCCTAAAGAATCCCTAAAAAGAATCGTACAAGGAAGAATTTTAGGGATTTAATCCAAAAAGAAAATCACAGCGAGAGCCGTGATTTTTGTATCAACTTGATAGAAATATTTTGTATTTTACTGGATAGGAAATATTATTCTAAGCTACCCATTTTTTGCTGAATATCAATCACAAAATCAACATCCACACTATGATCTTCCGCTATTTCTTCAATCGTAAGTTTCCCACGCTTTAATGATTTTGTGATACTCTCAATTTTTGCTTCAAGAATTCCTTTGGCAATTTTCTTCTGTTCATTTTTTACCGCCAAAGCATTAGCAGAAATAGTCATTTCAAATTGAAGCCTTTCTTCGGGACTCATGGCACGAGTATCTAATTCTTGAATAGCTTTATCAAGCCATTCTTCATCCCAAAATTGAGGATATTGTGTTGGTATTGTATTGCTGTGTAATGCTTTCATGGTGAAAATCAGTTTGTCTAAATCTGTCTGAATATCAGGTAATTGCTTAGTAAATTTAGCTAATTCTACTATTATAAACGTTGTTTGGTCGTCAATAATTTCATTTTTATTATTTTTTAACGTGGCAACATTATGACAATCTTCAATTTGTGGAAAAATATCAATTGCCAAAATGCCGATACAGTATATTTTAGGAAGATTTTCAAATTTATATTTACCTTTTTTGACTAAGGTATTGAAACGGTGGAGAGCATAAAATTTCATCCGTTGAATAAATTCTGGATAATCCCCTAATTGCATTTCTACGATGAAGTGATTGCCTTTTTCGTCCGTACACGCAAGATCATAAATACCACTGCGACTATCCGAAGTTAAAGCTTCCATTTCATTCTTGACAAATTCTACACTAATTATAGGAACGGGCGACTCAATCAAGGCTTGTAACGCCTTTTTTAGAAAGGTGGTGTCTGATTCATTACCAAATGTTACCTTGAAACCGTAATCTGAAAGGATTGAAATGAATCTTCCGTTGTCGTTATTTATGTTCATAGAAGAAAATTTATTTTAAATAATTTGTTCAATTTAAAGTTATTCTATATATAACTATTAGAGCGTGTCAAGTATTAAAG
The DNA here is from genome assembly GCA_031424875.1 of Cytophagales bacterium. Lineage (GTDB taxonomy): Bacteria > Bacteroidota > Bacteroidia > Cytophagales > Spirosomataceae > Arcicella. Next base: position 5,414 of record JANPIG010000656.1, on the reverse strand, counting down.
ATTTAAAAATAATGCAATGCCTAATCTATTTATATAAAAGGCAATGTAAAAATATAATATTGCACAAATGCTAATTAATAAATGAGTGATAAATACATCCTATTTTCTCAACTTAGCTTCTAAGATTGTACGATTTTATATTAAATAAAAATATATTATAACTATAAAAAGGATTTTTATAATTATTTTTATATTTTAACTATTTTGCAAATTTTTTTTTGGGCTGTATCAATATTTATATTAAAAGATTCAATGGCACACAAAAAAAGAAAAAATGTAAAAATGACATCTTGTAAGAGTCTACAAAAAAAATTCTACAACTTGGTAATTAAACCTTTTAAAGAAATTCTTAGAGGTCTTATTATTGAAATTATTGTTAATCTGATTATTAAATCAATCTTGAATTAGCAATTCATCTTTCAATTTAAGAATCAGTTTTTAATTGGATCAATCAAATGAACGAAGAGAATGAAATATTTCTCTCCGGTCATAATTTTCATAGCAATTGTGAAAAATGTATTTAATGAACAGTTCTAATCATAAATATTAGATGGATTTATTTTAGATATTCAAAATACAAGTTTGATGTACATATATTGATGATTTCCTCACAACGCCCTAACCAAATTAAAATCATCCGCTGTCATTTCAATATTCAAATGCCGACCACCCGCTTTTTCGATGCATTCAATGTAAAAGATTTTATCGGGAGTAATGATGAGTTTTGGAATGACCAACACGGCTTTAACTTTCTGTTTTTCAGCTACTTTTATCAATTCATTGCCCGTTTGGTAAAGACTTTTTACTTCTAATTCTTGGTAAGAAGTTCGCCTTACTTTCTCTCTGTCTTTGACGTACATTTTGATAAAATTCACCTCGTAGGGAATGAAAGAATTATTCTCAATGAAGATGGATAGATAAAGCAAATTATTCTTGTAATAAATACCATTTACTTCAAAATCGACCTTGTATCGGTGCATTTCTAAATGTTTGATATACGCCCGTTTTTCATAGACTTTATTGGCTTGAAATTTCACTTCTGAAACATCTTTTTCTTCCAAAGCATCCACCGTTTTGAGTAGTCCGTTTTTCTCGGCAAAGTTCAAATCCGCCTCACGATTGGAGGCAATATTGATGGATAATTTTTGAGGATTTTGATTAAAATTTGCCAAAAATGAATAATAACCGCCCGTATCATCAATGACGGTAATGGTGGTTTCTTCGGTGAAAATATCCGTTGCCTTTACCCGAATAATGTTTTCGATATTGTCTGCTTTATCCACAATCACGGATTGATTGCCCACATCTACATACACCACCTTGGAGGGAAAAATAATGTGGGTCGTTTTGTTGGTCGTAATTTCGATATTGTATGAGCCTTTAATGGCATTATCCCTAATTGGAATGACATATTTTCCAGTATTGGTGCTGTCGTTATTTTGCCCAAAAAGAAATAAGGGAAAGAGTGAAATCAATATGAGTTTAGCAAGCATGGCTTTAATTCTAATCGTTAATTTTTAGTAAAACTTTCTGACCACCTTTTAAATGAATTTTAGTTTCTCCCAATTTTTGAGCGGCAAAAGTCATTAACCCAACCGTGGCGGCATTGGTTAAACCTTTGCCAAGATTAGAAACTATTTGTTCCCCCGCCGACTGATAGCCGTTGTTAATGGTTGTGCCAGCGGCATTAATTCCCATCAAAGAAGTTTGCGTAGCATTTTGAAGGGCGACTCGTTGTGCTTCATTCGTTGGACTCAGCGGAATGTAAATACCCGCCTGATAATCAAGGTCATAAACTAAGATTTGGGTAGGAATTATTTTATTATCCATGCCAATGCTGGAAATTTGAATCAAGAGACGACTATTATTTAAGGAACATGCACCCGTTAAAAACTGGTGTTTCGGAATGGTGATTCCTTTGATAGTCATGTCTTTTAACAGCCTAATTTTGACGATTGAACCATTTTGAACCGTTTGATTACCATGAATTTCAGCGGGAATGGTTTCAAATCTTAAATCAGCAATCGGTTTCATTTCTCCACGCAGACCGTAAAATCCTACTTTTTTTGTAAAGACTGAATTTTGCGGAATGGTGTCAGGATTTGCAGAGGGTAAAATATTTTTCAAATAATTATCTCCTCCGTTTTGAGCCTTCAACCATTTAGCTACTTTTTGCCTATCATTTTCATAATTGCGAGGAAGAGCATTGCCATTATTTGCGATAATCTGACTGTTATTATTCGTTGATTTACCCATATTTTTCCGTTCCGTTTGGAGGCGAATATTGTCAGTTTGTAGTTGAACTATTTTGTTTTTAAACTCGTATTCATTCAAAACATCCTGACGGGCAGCTTGTCTGCGACTATACATTTCTTCGGGTGTTCTTGCTTGCGAGGTGCCTGTATTATTCATATCAAGCGGTTTTTGGGCGTAGGGGTCAGTTTTAGAAATTATATTGGGGCTTGAATTCGGGGTTTTGGGTGTAACCAAATCAGTAAAAGTATTAGTAAGGGATGAATCTCGATTTGGGAAATTGGTTTCAACCTTTGAATTATCCGATTCATTGTAAACCTTAGCTTTATTTTCCAACGTTTTAGCATCAACTTTTGCTTCGGGCAGTTTGGTTTCAAAGGTTTGTGATTTTGTTTTTTGAGTAATTTCTTCCTTATCATCCGCAATCAAAACGTAATATAAAATGTTGCCAAGTAACAATATCAAGACAGGAATAATGATAAGTTTTCCCGAAGGACTTTTGAAAAAATCCTTGACGAATTCGGAGAGGGTAGGGGCGTTTGTGTTCATGTTTCAATTTGGAAATATGGTCAATAAATTCAGAATCAAATCAATAATTAAATAGCCTAAAACAAGGCAGAATAGTAATTTTAAGGTTTTTCGTGTTCTTTTAAATCCTAATTTAGATTCTAATTCTTCAAAGCGTTTTGCCAATTTATCCACGTAAATATTCTCCCCAGGCTTGAAATTTATTCTGGCTTTTTGCCAATTCCATTTCTTTTCCATAACCCTAATTTTTAATGATGGGATTTTCTAATAGTTCGTAATTGGTAATAATAAACCCATGAGGATTATGTTCCGACCGTGAAGCCCTTTCCAGTAAGCACCTACTTTTAAAAGCCCTGACTATGCGTTGCGAAGCCCTTGATTGATACTGTTTTCCGTAGTATAAAGCCTCGTATGGATATACCTGCATATCCACTTTAATTGAATCAGTTATAAGATATTGCACAATGTTTTGGGCGATAATGTCTCGGTAATATCCCGATTCTATGAAGCGTTTATACAAGGCTTCTGCTCCTTTATCCGCCATGTATAATGCCCTCCCTTCCACGTTTGACTTGATTTGTTCAAAATCGGGTGAATTATCAAAGAAATATTCATTGAATTTTAGCACGTGGTCTTTGGCTTCTACCAATCGGTTCTCTTTCACCGAAGCCGTGCTTGCCATGATTGCTTCCCCGCCATTCAACACATAAATTCTATCCTGTGATTTAGTGATTTCTTGCATGGCATAATAGACAAATCCAGCCGTAATTAAGAGACAAAAAATCATAACCATATACATCAAAAATTGTGATTGACGATGGCGTTTTTCAAGGTCAAAAATATTTTGAAAGCCCATTTTTTGAAAAGATAATGAGCCATTGGAAGACGTTTTATGGATTGATTCTAACATTTATTTTGTTGGTTGATTGGCTTGTTCACTCACTCGCCCGTTACTATTTGATTCAGAGTTATTGCTCCCAGCGACATTCTGCAATATATTCAAGCCCGCTTTTCCTGCTGAACCAGCCTTTCCGCCCAAATATGCTGCAACTATCGAAATGGGCGAAGCACTCATGCCCATCGCATTTGAACCAATCGCACCCGCACCACCTGCAATAATCAAATTAGCCAAATCAGGTACTTTGAAAAAGCCGAACACGCCCGTGATGTATAGGATGATTAACGCCATATTGATTTGGATTTCGTCCATGTTGGTTTTGTCCACCATCGAGTTTGACAATTTCAAAAGAATGAACATAAAAGTATTGGCAATAGGCAACCACAAGGAAACATTGATGTAATTACTGAGCCAACCTTTCCAAGAATCTGAGAAAATTTCAAAAGCTGAAAAGGCAATGGCAATGGGACCGATTAATTTCAGAATCAGTAAATACAAGAGCCTAATGGTCGATAGAAAAACGTAACCGAAAATCAGGAGAATGAAGGCTAACCATCGAATTGCATATTGAATAGCCGCTAAGAACTTTGCTCCGACCCACTCTGCTCCACCTGTTATACTGTCCCAAAAACCATTGCTTGGGCTTTCTTCGATGGGCGTTTTTCCTAAATCTTTTCCTTCGGTTTTCTCGTCAATTGATTTTGCATTATTTTCATCTAATTCCACCAAAGCTGTTATCATGGACGACTTACCACCGTTCACGTAGCCCACTACGGTTTCATTAACGAGTTCCAACGTAGAATCAACCCCGCCCATAAATACCAAATAAAACTTCAACAAAAGTCCAAAACCAATAGGGCGAAGCATTCCGTAAATGTCCAAAGGTTCGTTCATTCCCCAAACTCGATATACTCTTCTTGCCACCATCAAAAGCATTCCCAACGCTACGATATTGATACCCGTATTGATAAAAATGGACGTACTGCCATTCAATTGTTCGCTAATTGCTTGAAGATTTTTATCATATCCTTCGATAAATCCAGCCATGATATGTTAATTTTTAGGGGCAAAATATTCTTTTCCAAAAGAGTATTCAGCACTTTTATTTCTTCTTTCCTTGGAAGTTGATTCTATGCGATGACCAAATGAAACCACTTGTTTATAGAGCGTTTCCGAATTGTTGGCAATTTGTTCCAACGTAGCAATTCGGTCTTTGTCCGTCATTCGGTATTTAGAAGCCAACGTAACCATGGGTAATTCTTTATCAGACTTTTGACTGGCCGATATTTTGAAATTAGTCAGTTTATTTTTGGCGTAAGTCTTTTCAAGGTCGGTGAGGTATTTATCGTTATCCACGGCATTGAGGTAGAAATTGGAAACTTCAATTACCTTCGTACAAAAGGTCTTGGCATTTTCGTTGAAGGGATGCGATTTCACGGCATTGCTTGGCGTAAATAGAAATTTCTCCTGTTCCGCCATTAGTTTAAATGTCGCTTCGGTATATACGGCAGTCTTTGAAACATTTTGATTTACTTCCTCTAACGTGCTATTGGTTTGGTCGAGTTTGTTGTGCGTATCTGAATCCGAGACATCATCAGGTCCAAATAAACCACCCAACAAATCACCAATGATAGGAATGGATTTCACCACACCCTTCAAGATGGACTTTGCCGTTGAGAAAAATTCCGATTGATTAGCATTAAATTTATCCATCAATTGCTGTTGCATTTTGGCA
>JANPIG010000655.1:0-6694 GCA_031424875.1 Cytophagales bacterium | reverse complement strand
TCAACCAACCCGCCGATGATCTTAAATCGGTCGTGTGTGTGGTAGAAGCCGATGAATTTGACCGCTCTTTCCTAACGCTTTTCCCAGATTTAACTATTGTAACTTCCACTGATGCCGACCATTTAGACATTTACGGCGACCATTCTAAACTGATGGAATCCTTTCAACTATTTGTTTCACAAATAAAAGAGGGCGGCTGGTTGTATCAATATGATGGCATTGATTTACAGGATTTTACGCATAATCCAAGTTCAGTTTTTGGCTTGCACGTAGGAGATTTCCGAACTGAAAACCTGAGAATCGAAAATGCTGAAATGATTTTTGATGTGGTTTATCCCGATGGAAAATTGACGGATTGTAGTCTTCTAACCCCTGGCTTTCACAACGTTACGAATGCCCTTGCGGCGGCGGCAGTATGCTTGAAAGTAGGCGTATCACCCGAAGCAGTACATGAAGGAATTTGTAGCTTCAAAGGCGTAAAAAGGCGTTTCGAGTATCATATTCGTTCTGAAAAGGTAGTTTATATTGATGATTATGCTCATCATCCCACAGAGATTGAAGCCTTTTTGTCTTCGGTAAAAGCCCTATATCCAAACCGTAAATTGACTGTTGTTTTCCAACCACATTTATATTCACGAACCAATGATTTTCAAGAAGGTTTTGCCAAAAGTTTAGAATTGGCAGACGACCTGATTCTCTTGGATATTTACCCCGCCCGAGAACTCCCGATGGAGGGCGTTACGTCAAGTATTATTTTTGACAAAGTAAATCTTTCCGAAAAAACCCTTTGTACGAAAGCAAAGGTTTTAGATTTATTGAAAACCAAACAACCCGAACTATTAGTAACCGTCGGGGCGGGGGATATTGATACGCTGATTTCAGTTATCAAGAAACAGTTAATTAGCTAATACTTCCCGAAAGTTTTTTTTTTTTCGGGAAGTTGAATCATAGAACTTGCCGAAACAATATCCATTGTGGGTAAATAACTTTCGGCAAGTGTAATCACCATTTCACATTTCATAATTATAAAAAATGAACACTCCACAAACAGAACCTTTCATCCATCACGTTTACTTTTGGTTGAAGAATCCAGACAGTTTAGAAGACCGTACAGCCTTAATTGAAGGGTTGAAAGCACTTGCCGAAGTTCCAGAGATTCAGCATCATTATATTGGTACGCCTGCCTCAACCAATCGTGGGGTTATTGATACCACGTATGCCGTTTCGTGGCTTTGTTTTTTCGAAAATTTAGAAGAACAACAAGTTTATCAAGTGCATCCCATTCACTTGAAATTCATAGAGGATTGTTCGCATCTTTGGGAAAAGGTAATCGTATATGACTCGGTAGATGCGAAGAGTTAAAACAATTTATTTTTATAATGAAGCCTTAAATCAAATGATTTAGGGCTTTTTTGTAGAAAATAATTGAAAAATAAAGAAATTAATACTGATTTTAAATACTTATTTTATGTACAGGCTTCCGTAAAATACGGACTTGAATTTTAAATTTATTACAAGAATAATTCTCAATGACTAATAAGCATTATTTATTTTATGGTTTGAACAAAAACCTTCTATAAAATACACTAAAAACTAAAATACTTCTAAGAACACTTGTCTAATTTAATTTGAAAATAAAGACATGGAAGGTTCAAATTTTATTATTATCTTACCATAAAAAATACTATATAATTCAAACATATCCACAATGAAAGTCTTAGTAGTTGACGATGAAAAAGATATTCAAAACCTCTTTGAACAACGTTTCCGTAGAGAAATACGAAGTGGTGAAGTAGAATTAGTCTTTGCCTTTTCGGGTGAAGAGGCTCTCAAATTCATGAAAATCCACGAACATGAAGCTGTTTTAATCCTTTCCGACATAAATATGCCAGGTATGAGTGGCTTAGAGTTATTGAAAAATATCAAAGAAAATTATGAAACCCCGTCTCCAGTTGTGATGATGATTACAGCCTATGGCGATGATATAAATTATCAAAATGCCCTCCGCTTGGGTGCAGATGATTTTTTGACAAAACCCCTTGATTTTACTTCATTAAAAGATAAATTAAAAACTCTAATTGCATGACAAAAATATTAGTTGCCGATGATGAACCCGATTTGGAAATCCTTATCCGCCAAAAGTTTCGTCAAAAAATACGGGAACATCAATATGAATTTGTATTTGCCGCTAATGGTAAAGATGCACTTGAAAAAATACAAACAAACCCCGATGTGTCGGTGGTTTTGTGCGACATCAATATGCCCGTAATGGATGGTTTGACCTTTTTGGCAAGACTTAGTGAAAGTAACCCCTTGCTACAGACAGTGATGGTTTCGGCCTACGGAGACATGACAAATATTCGCACTGCTATGAACCGTGGGGCTTTTGATTTTGTAACAAAACCCGTCAATTTTGGGGACTTAGAATTAACAATTGAAAAGACAATTCGACACGTTGCCCAGATAAAAGAGACGCTTCAAGCCGTTAAAGAAAACAATATTTTGAAGATGTACGTAGATGAAAACGTACTGCATTTTATGGATTCCAGGGAGTATGAGGCATATTTAACCGATAATGAAACTATCGAAGCCAGCGTTGCCTTCATCGACATTTGCAGTTTTACCTCCATCAGCGAAAAAGAATCTCCTGATACCGTAGTAAAATTATTGAACAATTATTTTGATGTAATGGTGAAAGAAATCATTGCCCAAAATGGTATAATCGACAAATTCATGGGAGACTGTATCATGGCAGTTTTCAAGGGCGATTATCACCTCGACCGAGCCATTGATGCCAGTCTTGCTATTCGGAATAAAATAGCTTCTTTACCCCCAAAGAAAGATTTTTTACCCCGAGTTTCCATTGGTATTAATAGTGGCGAAATGATTTCGGGCAATATTGGTTCTGCAACGCTAAAACGCTTGGATTATACCGTCATCGGCGATACTGTCAATACCTCCCAACGTTTGCAAACAACCGCTACACAAGGACAAATTGTGATTACTGAAGCATGCTATGAGAAGGTAAAACAGTCTTTTAATTGCCAAAAAATTGGAGCGGCTAATCTGAAAAATAAAGCAGAAGCTGTCATGATTTATGAAGTCCTTAATTAGAGAATAGATATTAGAGAATAGAGAACAGATATTATAATTTAAATTTGAAACTAAATATCTAAAAAGCAGCTACTTATTCATGCAATTTACCAGTAATTCACTAACATCTGTAATCTAAACTCTAAATGAATTGGTTTGTCAAGATATTTGGATGAAATAAGTTTGGGTAAAACTTGGGTAACCATTTTATCTATCCTCTAATATCTATACTCAAAAATTCAACATTCATGCAATACGAACAAGTACATACTTTTATGATTGATAAATTAGAAAGGGGGCTTCCCTCCTATCTGACTTATCATGACGTACAACATACTAAAAACGTAATTTCAGCGGCAGAACATTTAGCGGCTGGTGAAAACCTTATTGGTAAAGAACTGATTCTGCTAAAAACAGCAGCGCTTTTTCACGATTCAGGGTTTTTACAAAGCCCTTATGAACACGAAGCTCAATCATGCTCCATAGCCAAAAGATTTTTGCCCGAATATAGTTATTCTGAAGAGCAAATCGAAAGTATTTGCCGAATGATCATGACTACAAAATTGCCCCAATCAGCCGAAGACCACTTGAGTCAATTGCTTTGTGATGCAGATTTGTACTATTTAGGAGGAAATGAATATGAAATTTACGCTCACAAATTATACAAAGAATTTAAAAAAAATAAGGTGGTTGAAACTGAGATTGAGTGGCAATTGAAACAAGCAGAATTTCTATCATCACACCGTTATTTTTCCAGAACTGCCCGACACGAAAGAGAAGAAACCAAACAGAAAAATCTTCAACATTTACAAGAGTCCATTGCGGCTGCCTTATCTCCTCACAAACCCAGTAACCCTATTGAAACCACCAAGGACATATTTTTAGTCTTCGTGGGACTAATAATTTCGGGAATTGCCTACAAAGGATTTTTGGTGCCAAACCATTTTTTCGACGGAGGAATCTCGGGTATTTCCTTGTTGGTAAGTAACATTTTCCAGGTCAATTTATCCGTTTTAATTGTCCTACTCAACCTTCCATTGATAGTGGTGAGCTATTTTACGATAGGACAAAAATTTGCGTTGCGTACCCTTCTCAGTATCATCTTTCTCAGTATTTATTTGTGGATTTTACCAGAATTTGCGCTTACTTCCGATAAATTATTAATCTCTATTTTTGGCGGAATTTTCTTGGGCCTTGGCATGGGGTTAGTCATGAGGGCAGGCGCTACTTTAGACGGTATTGATGTGTTGGCATTATACACTTTCAAAAAAACGTCTTTCTCCATTACCGAAATCATCATGGCTTTGAACATCTTGATTTTTGCTATTGCCGCCTTCAAATATGGAATCGAAACTGCCTTGTATTCCATTCTAACCTATTTTGCCGCATTATTTAGTAGTGATTATGTGGTAGAAGGCATCCAAGCCTATACCGGCGTAACAATAGTTTCGGGCAAAAGTGAGGTAATAAAATACAAATTAGTCAATCAATTGGGCAGGGCAATTACGGTTTATAAAGGTGAAAGAGGATTCATCCCAGGCAAATTTGATGGCAGTACCGACTGCGATATTATTTTCACGGTAGTAACCAGATTAGAAATGCGAAAACTCAAAAATTTGGTTTATGAAGTAGATGCCCACGCTTTCGTTTTCGCCAGCAGTATTAAAGAAGCCTCGGGCGGAATTATTAGTCGAAAACATGGGCATTGATTATGAATATTATTTTCTATAATTATTTCTTTTCAAGCACTGGATTATCTTTTTTATATTGTTCAACATCCCATTTTATTTGCCAATGATTCACATATTCTGCTAATGCGTCAAGCCCTACTTCTGCTCGCCTTTTATCTACATTATCAGGATCTTCTAATGGTAAAACGTAGTGTTGATTAGTTGCATTATTTCTACCTATTTGACTTCCATAAATTTGCTTTTTACCTTGTCCCAAAGCTACTCTGTCTTCCAACAGTGCCAAACTACTACCTGAGGCTTTACCATTTTTGACAGCTTCACGCATCATGGGAAGGTATTTTTCTTGAATTTTTTGTCTAGAATGTTGAATTACTAAGAATAAAGTTTGATTACCTTGTTGTCCAATTGCATCAGGACCAAGCCACCCTTTTGTATCAAGAATATTTTGCACTTTTATAAGATTTGCAGAATCCTTAGTATTTATCACTTTCCAATGTGCTTTCATTTCTTTTGAATCCCAGCCATATCTTTTTTCTATTTCATCAATCTCCTGTCTATATTTTTGGTCTTCTATATGAATTGAATCTAAAATGGCAACCAAAGGCTTGTCTAAATTCACTTCTGCTTTTTCTTTATTTTGTTTTACAGCTTCGAGTAAGGTTTTCCAACGACTATCTTCATGAATCGGAAGTAAATCTGTATCAGTTGTAATGTGTCCATAGTTTTTATAATTACCTTTTGTGGCAAGTCTATTGAGATGAAAAAATGCACTATCTGCATAATTTGCCATTGACCATGAGCAAGCAGCATTATAACGAGCAACAGGTTTTGCAACCCCACCATTCGCCTTAAATGCCTCAGAATAAGTAAACGCTGAGGCTTTATACTCCTTCGATTGATATAGCGAATCAGCCTTTTTTACTAATTCAGTGTACTTTGGTGAATAATCTTGACTAAATGTTGTGAAAGTTAAACCAGTCAGAACTGTTAATAAAGAGATTTTAGTTTTCATTTTTAGTTTATGTTTATAATTGTAAAAGACATTTACTTTCTCCGTCTAAAAATATGCAATACAAACACCTTCCCATCCTTAGTTTCTTCGTAAGTATCTACTAAATCCCAACCATTTTTGTCCAAAAGGTTAAAAAGCTCTACTCGGCTTTTGAAAAACATAGATTTTTTGTTGGCATCCGTTATTTCCTGTTCACGGTCGGATGTGCCTTGTCCATAGTCCAAAAAGGCAGAAAGGCGAGTTGCCATCCAAGTCTTTTGAGCTTTCACGGTGATGTAATTAACATTTTTGATAGTGCTTAGATTTTGCCCATTCACAAAAATCTGTTGTGCTTTGGTTTGGTAGCAAAGTACCATCAAGCAGATAATAATGAGTATTTTTTGCATAGTGTTTGTTAGTTTAGTTACAAGGTAGTATTTTATCAATAATTTCGCAAATAACGTACCACGGCAGCGAATGTCACCCGACCTTTACCGTGTATCGGACTCCAGTTTGTTCGTAGGCTTCACGGGACGGATTCTCGTAGTACACACAAGGAAAGTACAGGATGGTTTCAGACAGTCTTAATAGTTAGCTTTGCAATATACAAATAGAAAAAATTTTATGAATAATTATAAACACGTATCCTACCTCTGGGACGATGCCAAAGCCGCTGAAATGGCTGGCGATGAAGTAGCCTTATTTATTTATCGCTCCAATTTGTTGGGAGCAGATTTACGCCTTACTAATTATGGCGGAGGAAATACGTCCGTAAAAATCATTGATAAAGACCCTCTCACGGGCAACAACGTAGAAGTAATGTGGATAAAAGGTTCTGGTGGCGACATCGGAACTTTGACCAAATCGGGCTGTGCCGCCTTATACATGGAAAGACTTTTGGCTTTAGAAAATGTATATC
>JANPIG010000654.1:0-27851 GCA_031424875.1 Cytophagales bacterium | reverse complement strand
GGCAAAATTAGTCGTCAGTGCAAGAGCCAAAAGAGCGACCAGTGTAGTGATTTTTTTCATTAAAAATAGATAGCTCCCGCCCCCTACGGATGCGTTTTGTTTTAGGTTAGATGTCTTTGGGGATTAGACAAGGGTAAATTAATAATTTTTTAGGAGAATAACGGTGATAAGATTTATAAATTGTTTAAATAAATAAATCGTTCATCGTTATTTCATTCTGTATAATTCCAGTCGAGTTTTTGTTTTTTTCTACTCCATAAGTTGTGATCATAGTCAGGAAAACTGACTTTTTTGTTTTGGTTGCCCCTTTAAATATACTTATTTTGTTTCTCAGTTTTTCAGAATATTCCTTCGTAATTACATATTTATCAAGCGAAAATTTTGCTTCGCAAAGGTTTATTACTTGGTCTCGGCGGTCGATGAGTAAATCTATTTGGGCAGATTTATCTTCGTATTTTCCTTTCCAAGTGGTTTCTCTTGATAATACTCCGTGAATTCCCAAGGCTTTTTTTATTTGTTCAATATGATTAATACAAATCTGTTCAAACGTAAAACCTTGCCATCCCTTGTGAATTGGATTATCCAATAAATTAATCCAAGCATTATTACCCGTTATAATAAGTATTTTCCTTAATAAATCTGAAATAGAACACTGTATAGAAATCTGATAATCTGTATAAAATATGGTTATTTTTTTGGTCTAACGAGGTATATGAAGTGATAAAACCACTTTCTTCAAGGTCTATCAATACTCTCGTAAGTGTTCCTTCTGATGAAATATTTGACAGAGCCACAATTTCACTCCGCTGCAAACCTTGTGTTTTGGTAGAAAACGTTTCAACAACTTGTTCGTAAATTTTATGTTTACGGAACAGAGAACGGTATAAATTGAAAAATTCGTTTCTCAAAAAACTATTCTTATCAAAAAATAGGGCTTGAATATTTTGAGTGACTGATAACTCTGGATTGACCGCATCAAGATAATAAGGAATGCCTCCAACGGTCATATAAAGTTGGATGATTTGGTAACGATCAAGCACACAATTTTTTGCTTCCAAGAATGTTTCAACCTCTTGCTGACAAAACGGTTCTATTTTCATTCTTTGCGTAATCCGATTATGTAATCCGCCTGGGTTATTAATCATCACATTAATCATCCAAGAAGCCGCCGAACCACACGTAATCAATATAATATCTTTCCTATTGGTTGCCCAACTATTCCAGAAGTGTTCAAGACCCATCACAAAATCTGAAGATTTTGTGTCTAACCAAGGTATTTCATCAAAGAAAATCACTTTCTTTTCTTTGCCCGCAATATTCTCCAAATGGTCAATTAGCTGTTGGAAGGCTTCGAGCCAATTATTGGGTTTTTGCTCAAAAAAAAGTTTTGATTGTCTTGATAGGGAGTTATAAAAATTAAATAATTGCTGATAAGTATCAGCATTTGCTAAACCCGAAACCTGAAAATCAAAAGTATAATTAAAAAACTCTCTAATCAGAAAAGTTTTGCCTACTCTTCTTCGTCCATAAATAGCGATAAATTCTGATTTCGGACTTTCTATGATTTTTTGAAGTCTCGAAATTTCAGTTTTTCTTCCAACAATTGATGTTATTTTATTCATAATCAGCCAAATTTTATATAAAAAAGAGATTTTTGGCTGATTGCAAAAATATAATTGAGTATTAAGTTATTTTTTGAAGCCTTCAATTAATTCTTCAATAATTTTCATTACCTCCGAAAGCCCTTCCGCATCAATTTCTGAAAAATCATTTAATTCATCCGAATCCACGTCAAGCACTAAAAAAACGTCTCCATTTTTATCAAAAGCGGGTAAAACAATTTCAGATTTTGAGGCCGATGAACAAGCAATATGCCCTGGGAAAGCCTCCACATCAGGCACAAGCACCACTTGTTTAGTAGTATAACAATGTCCGCAAACACCTCTATCAAAATTGATGCGTGTACAAGCAATCGGACCTTGAAAAGGACCTAAAACCAACTGGTTTTCTTTCTTCAAATAAAACCCAACCCAAAAGAATCCAAAAGCCTCTTTTAAGGCAGCTGAAATATTAGCAAGGTTTGCCGTTAAATCGGTTTCACCGGTTGTAAGTGCTTGAATTTGAGGAATTAAACTGTCGTAAATTTCTTTGCGATTTGCTGTTTTTGGTATTAATAAATTTTCTGCCATGAGATAGGTAGCACGGGAATCCGTCCCGTGAAGCGGAGTATGAATGTAGCACAGAAGTCCATTCCGTGAAGCCTACAAACAAACAGTACTCGGCTTCATGTAACGGACTTCTGTGCTACGTGAGAGTTGCTACTTGAAAATATCTTTTCATCCAAGAATCCCCTGCTGATACGTTCCAAGCCTTTCTAAATTGGCCCATATTTGGCACTAAATTATTAAAAATCAGAGTATTGGGTGTAAGAATCCCTTCGGCAACTAATGGCTTTATTTTCAACATTTCCACCATTTTGATTTCATCGCCTTGTATGTACGCCACTGAGCGGTCGAAGAAATTTAGGCTCATTTCTGCTCCTAAGTTTTTGAGCCAATTGGTTGAAGCATCAATCGAACAGCCAGAAGCCTGATTGTGATTTTCATCCACCGAAACAACCACAAAACGTTTATGCAAAACCGTAGCCGCACCCACCAATGCAGCCCCGTGAGCCGCCCAGTTATTTATCTGAAAATCAAGCGTTTGCTGAATATACTGCACCTCGGCATCGCTCAAATTTCTATCTGTCTGATACACCCACACCCGAGCATGGTCTGGCATTTTATTGAAAGGAATTAACATTTTTGTGTTGTTTAAGGGTCAAACGGTCGTTGTCCTTTTGAAGGACAACGACCGTAAATTTCCATACAATGATTTTAAAATAGCTTCTAAAAAAAAGATTTACACTTCTTCCTGATAAGTTTTAACGGTCAATTCTTTAATAATATTCTCCAAAGTCTGTTTCTGAACGACCCCTGAAGCTCGCCAAAGAATTGCCCCTTTCTGAAAAAGAATCAAGGTCGGAACACTTTGAATTCTGTAAGTCGCCGCCGTAGCCGTTGCTTTATCAACATCTATTTTGATGACTCTTACACGGTCGCCCATTTGTTTGGAAAATGCCTCTAAAATTGGCGACATAGTTTTGCAAGGACCACACCAAGTGGCGAAAAAATCTACCAATACGGGCGTGTCTCCATCAATTATATCTTGAAATGTTTCTTTCTTTTGCATGAGTATGTGTGTTTAAAATATAAATCAAGAACCATAACTGTAAAACAATTTTCACACAAAATAATTCCTACTCTAACAAAGCCAAAACATCATCTTTCGATAAGGACTTCACAAAACTTTCCTCCGTAGTAATTAATTCATTTGCCAGACGTTTTTTGTTATTTTGCAAGGCTAAAATCTTCTCTTCAACCGTATTTTTTGTAATAAATTTATAGGTAAAAACCGTATTCACCTGTCCAATTCTGTGGGCTCTGTCCACCGCTTGGGCTTCAATGGCGGGATTCCACCAAGGGTCGAGGATGAAAACATAGTCGGCAGCGGTCAGATTTAAACCTAAGCCTCCTGCTTTCAATGAAATCAAAAAGATTTTTATGTCTTCATTATTTTGAAATAATTCCACTTGTGCTTGGCGGTCGTGTGTACTACCATCCAAGTAAGCATACTGACATAAAGAACGGTCAAGGTGTTCTCTGAAAAGGTCAAGATGTTTGACAAACTGACTGAAAATTAATACTTTATGTCCTTCCTCAATTACGGTTTCCAACTTCTGCAAAACGTCTTCCAATTTTCCCGAATCACCCTCATAATCTCTATCTGTCATGCGTGGGTGGTTGGCTATTTGCCGTAGTTTAGTAAGTCCCTGCAAGACTACCATTTGCGATTTGGCAATGCCTTCCGAATCAATGTGTTGGAGGATAAGATTGCGGTAATGTGACTTGGCTTCTTCATATTCTTTTTCTTGTTGCTCGGTCATTTGAGCGTAATGAATTGCCTCAATTTTTGGTGGTAAATCCTTGGCTACCTGAGACTTATGCCTCCTGAGCATAAAAGGTTTAATGATAGAATATAATCTTTGTAATTTGCCATCATCTGCTTTTTTCTCAATCGGAATTTGAAACTCATTTCTAAAAAAATGTTGTGTTCCCAACAACCCTGGATTGATAAAATTCATTTGCGACCATAAGTCCATCGTGCTGTTTTCGAGAGGCGTACCCGTTAGCACCAAACGATGTCGAACTGTCAGTTGCATAACCGCTTTCGTTATGTATGAGGATGGATTTTTTATCGCCTGTGATTCATCTAAAATGGCATAATTAAACTGATAATTTTTCAGCAAATCAATATCAATCCTAACGATACCGTAAGAAGTGAGAATGACATCATAATTAGAAAAACTCTCAATATTTTTATCTCGATAAGTACCTGTGTATGTAAGGATTTTCAGGTTTGGTGTGAATTTCTTTGCTTCCATTTCCCAATTATAAATCAACGATGTAGGCATAATAATTAAGTTGGGCAATGAAATATTATGCTCTTTTTGAGCTTGCAAAAGCGTAAGCGTCTGCACGGTTTTTCCAAGCCCCATATCATCGGCAAGGCAACCGCCAAAATGGTATAAATTCAAGAAATTCATCCAGTCATAACCCGCTTTTTGGTAAGGACGAAGAGTACCTTTGAAACCTTTAGGCAATTTATAATTCTGTATTTCCTCAAACTCTCGTAATTTTTCTAATTTCCTACTCAAAACTGCCGTTGCCAAGGATTCATTTTGTAAATCTTGAACTAAAGAAACATGATACTTTTTTAGGATAAACCGCTCACTTTCAGTATCTTGTTCCATAAAAGTAAATAACTCTGAATACTGAGAAAACCAAATTTCGGGAATTACAGCAGTCTCTCCATTAGGCAATGTAAACTCTCTCTTTTTCTGTAAAATAAGGTTGCGTATTTTCAAAAAAGGAATTTCGTAATCACCAAAAAGCACCTTCGTATGAATATCAAACCAGTCATTTCCTTCAATAATATTCAATTCAATTTTGGAATATCCCAAGAAATACCGTTTGCCATTATGCTCTACATTTTGGGCAATATCAAAGCCTGCTTCGCTCAAAGCTCCGTAGTTTTTTTGCAACCACATAAATGCTGTTGCTTTAGGCAGAATCATACGCCCATGATTCAATTCCAATCCTAACTCTTTCAACAAAAACAGATTTGATTTTTCTTTCGTCAAATCTCTTCTAACTTTATGAAAAACGTATTCATCACCTTTTCGTTCCATACTCACGTTTGCAGTAGCCGAAAAGCTATCAAATTTGAATTCATATTGTCCATATTTAAAAGAAAGAGATAAGGCTACTTCAGAATCTGTATTTTCGTGAATATCAGAAGATTGCGAATCAAAAATGGTGGTTTGCAAAGCCTTTTGTTCTGATAAATTTAACAGAGGCTTACATGAATGTGCCTCTGAGCGAATTTCAAAACCTTTGGCATGAACATCAAACATGGTGATAATTGACGTTACAAATTTTCGGTAATAGTCTTCTTCAATGGTTTTAGGAATAACGATAAATTTCTTGTTCAAAAATGGGCGGAACTTTTTCCCATCAACCTCTTTAGCAAAATGATAAAGTTTATTTTCCAGAATCATCCAAGCGGGTTCATCGCACACAATAAATGCCTTTTTATATTGGAAATCAACCTTTTGCCCTTCATATTTTATAGTCGGAAAGTAATGAGTATTCTCAGGGTTTCGCATGAAATGAAACAGCACGGTAGCTTTTTCAGATAGGACTTCTACTTTTTGCCAAATCGGGTTGCCATCGCTACCCATAATATAGAGTTGTTTGCCCAATAGTAAGGGCAACATTTCGGCTTTTACCTTTTCCACATAACCCGCAATAAGTTCCTGAATTGGTTTTTCGCCTTTTTGTGAGTCAAAAACTTTTAAGTAAAAATCGGTAACTGTTCTTTTTTTGGTACCAACATATTTTTTATAGATATTCTCGGGTTGAAGCAAATTAATGAGCTTGACAATCTCAAAATCATGTTCATCCAGTCCGATTGTAAATTCCTTTATGTTCTTAATTGACACATTTTGGTTCAACAAAGTAAGTTCTCCTTTGACATCTAATTGCACAACAAAAGCCTCGAAAAGATAGCCCAAATACTCATGATTGAGGATGGAATAGATAATTTGAAAGGGTTGAGCAGGAGAAACTTTCATAGCTTACTTTAAAGAGACACTTATAAAATGTGGTATTATATTAATTAAAAACAAATTTAAGACAAAGGAGGCTTAATAAATGATAATTGCGTTTTTTGCCTTTTTCATAACCTTAAATCTAATAAAATAAGCTGAGTATTCCAAATTAAATTTTTGAGTATTTTAAATGAAATTGATTAAAAATTTGATTTTTGTTGATTAATAACTCCACAAAATATTGATATAATCCATAACCTATAGAAAACTGAGAACCTTTTTATATAATAACCCATTTTTTCTAAAAAAACATTTAGTCATTATTAAGTGATTTAATACTAATAGATTTTTCCGTTTTTCTGGAAAATATAAATTTCTACGTATAGTTAAACTTTAAGTCTTATAAAAAATATTGTAAAAAAACTTTAGATAAAATATGCCTTTCAAACAAATTAGTAGTACATTTGATGATATAATCTGATAAAAAAAAATTCCTTCGCTTCCGATAAAAAGTATAAGTTTGGCTCGATTTTTGCTTTCCATTTTATTGGAAATCCTATTTAGCCCTTCACAGCCCTTCCTTGCTAACAAGCAGTATTTTGTCGTTTCCAATATACTTAAACTAAAGTATTATGAGATTTTTTTACTCAAATTTATCTTTGAGGCAGACTTATGCCACACTATTAGCTATTTTCTTTATTTTTTTGGTTGCAGCTTGTAAGCCGAAAGAAGACACTGCCCCTTCTGAAACTATCCAAATCGAAGCCACAGTAGCGATAGAATGGATGGATAATTTCTTGGAGGTAGAGCGTTATGCCGTTGGTTTTCGTCCGCCCGTTGCGGCTCGTTCGTTAGCATACATCAATTTAGCAGCTTATGAGGCAGTTGTTCCCAATTCTACTACTTACAAATCAATAGCTTCCAATTTTGCAGGTTTGATTATTCCTAAAAGAGAAATTGGCAAAACGTATAGTGAACAAGTTGTCTCTAACGAAGTATATTATGTCATGATGAAAAATTTCTTCCCACATGTAACTGACGTTTATAAGGCTTCTATTGAAACTCAATACAAAAAATTTGATACCAGTAAGATAAACGCTGATGAATTAGCTCGGTCAAAAACATTTGCTCAGGATGTTGCAAAGGCAGTGTTTGATTATGCTAAAACCGACGCAATCGGTAATGTAGGTTACTTAAATAACCAACCCTCTGACTACATTCCTCCAGTTGGTGAAGGAAAATGGCAACCAACTTTTCCAGATTATAGCAAAGCTATGTTGCCTCAATGGGGCAAAGCTCGCACTTTTGTTATTTCAGAAAGTGAAAAATTAGCGAAAGCTCCCATTACGTACAGTAACCAACCTACTTCCAGATTTTTCTCTCAGGCTTTTGAAGTTCATCAAGCCACTACGCCTTTAAGCTATGAACAACAATGGATTGGAGAATTTTGGAGTGATGATATCTACCAATTGACCTTTGAGCCCGCAGGTCGGTGGGTTGCCATTGCTCAACAGGTAATTAGAGCAGAGAAAGTATCTTTAGAAAAAGCTATTTATACCTATACAAAGGTCTCTTTGGGTCTAAATGATGCAGGTGTAGCGTGTTGGAATTCAAAATATATTTATAATGTAGAACGTCCAATCTCCTATATTCGTAGAGTAATCAATCCAAATTGGATCAGTAAATTAAATAATCCTCTCAAAAAAGTAGAAGGTGTAACGCCTCCTTTTCCAGCATATCCTTCAGGACATTCTACTTTTGGGGGGGCAGCAGCAGCGGCATTAACTGATATATATGGAAAAAATTACGCCATGACTGATAATTGCCATTTAGGTAGAACAGAATTCTTAGGCAAGCCTCGCAGTTTTAAGAGTTTTGACGAAATGGCTTATGAAAATGCGTATTCAAGAATTCCTTTGGGTGTACATTACAGAATGGACTGTGAGGAAGGTTTAAGAATGGGCTACGTGGCAGGAACTGCGGTAAATAAATTGGCTTGGAAGAAGTAAATGTAATTATGGATTATTAAAGTAACGATTCAAGATTTGACAACTTTTTTTAAAGTTGTTAAATCTAAATCCAGATAGTCAATACTACTTTAAAATCAATATAATTCTTATTCAATTTTAGAACAAGAAAGCCTCTCAACGCAAATTGAGAGGCTTTCCTTATGTTTTTTTCTATCTTTACTATCCTACCTATGTGGTAAAAATCAACACGAACAAGCCTTATCCTTATATTTCCAATTCAAGAAATAAGCCATAGCAATAAAAAACGCCCCCATACTTCCTGTGATAAACTCATATTTATGCCCTAACCAAACGATTTCAAGAATTTTCACTACCACAGTTCCAAACAATAGACTTAAAGGGATTGGGCTTTTGTGTTTTAAATAATCATTCAATAATATCACTCCCGCCAACACTAAACTGCCACCAATAAACCAAATTTCCCAAGAATGATTCCCGATAAAATTACTGCCTAAAAATGGCAATAAGGTTACTAATACAGGTGTAGCAATACAATGTATAGCACAGGCTACTGATAAGTAAAAACCTACCTTTTCCATTTTACTATGTTCATGTGTATGTTTCGCAAATGTAATCATGTTGCAAAAGTAACATATTGCAACAGTATTGCAAAAGAAAAAATCAATTATTTTACCCCAACTGATATTCTGGTAAAGAGGCAATATTTTGAGCAATTATTTGAACTAATTCAATACCGCTTTTACTTTCCCCCTTGTTCTGAATGATTTTTTTTTGTGCTTCAGATATAGGACGAGCTAATAAGTAAGATTCCATTTTATTTGTTAATTCTTGCGAGTTGTAGCTGGCAAAGGCATTTTCAAAGGCTTGCCAATCTATAGTAGCCTGAATTCTGTTAATTCTTTTACTTAAATATTCTGTGTTCACATCACCATCATCTTTAGGTTTGAAAGTTATTTGAGCAGCTTTAAAAATGATTTCTGGCAACTTCATTCGAGTCATTAAAGTAGAAGAATCAATCCAATTTTTGCCTCCTGCCCACCCTGCCACATTGGGAGGGTAAAATAAAATTTGTCCTAATGATTTTTGAATAAATAAAACAGCCTGTTTATGTTGAAACTTAATTCCAAAATTACGCTGCATTCCGACTAATAATTCAACGGGCGATTTAATACGTGTACCAATATTTTCAGGACGGTAAAACCAATCGCTCGTAAAAATATTTTCCATCAAATCCCCTATGTCATATTCAGAATTACGAAAACGCTTTGCTAACGACTCAATAATCTTATTATCATGGTTTTCATTAACAAAATAATGATAAATTTTAGTAGTAATGAATGTTGAAATTTTAGGATTTTGAAGAATAATTTTAATAATATCTTCCCCCTTAAAATTACCCGTTTTGCCTTGAAAAGTCTTTTCGCCCGCATCATGCTGGCGGTCTCGGAAAACAGATTCTCCTTGAATATTAAATCCCCAACCTGTGAATGCACGAGCAGCTTCTTTAATATCATTTTCGGTATAATTGCCACGACCTAAAGTAAATAATTCCATTACTTCACGAGCAAAGTTTTCATTGGGAGAACTCTTTTTATTCTGCTGATTATTAAGAAATTGCAACATGGCTGGGCTCTTAGAAACAGCTAACAATAAATCCCCAAATTTGCCCAAAGCATTTTCTCGGATAACATTGTTAAGTTGTTGGTCGTAAAGTGGTTGTCTGCTTCTACAAGCAAAATGGCCATGCCAAAATAACGTCATTTTTTCTCGTAACATTGCTTCACCTGAAGCCATCCGATTGACCCAAAGAAAATTTAAATCTGTAATTTTCTCACGATTTAATTTCAACCTCTCTTTAATGATTTCAGCAGACAAAGTGCCTCCCATTAATGAGGTGTCACGAAGAGCTTTTCTCTTAACAATGTTAGCATTTTCTTCTTCTATTACTATCAAAGGCTCGATTTTGGCAGAATCTTTTAATAAATATTTCAACACTTTAGAGGGTGATTTATCTCCAAATTCTTGTAGTTGGGCGGAAGTAGCTCCGAATCCAGCACGCTGAAATAAATGTGCTATTTTTATCTGATTGGAAATTTTCATAACGGTCTTGTTTATTTGTCAGTAAGACAGTTTGAAGGTTGTGAAGGTTTAAAATGTAAAACAAACTTCTCGAAAGTAGAAAGAACTTTCGGGAAGTTCCTGAAAAAACGCAAAAAGCCTTCTCAAACTGAATTGAAAAGGCTTTTCAAAAAATTTATACAACAATTACTGTCCCAACAACACTTCAAGTTCTTTCTTGAATTCAATTAAAAGCGTCTCTTTCATTGAGATTTTGCGTTTTTGAGTATTGATTTTATTCATTACTAATTTATCGCCCATCTGACCAGCATATTGAGAATCCGTGATAAAAGCATCCAATTCGTTTTTCTCTTTTTTGGTCATATAATCCATCTGGTTAATCATAATTTTCAGCTGTTCAACTCTTGGTTTGTCGTCCAATGCTGGGTGACGATAGCTGATTACTCTCAACAGATAATTCATTTCAAATATCTTATCACAAACATTTCTGAAACGCTCGGCTATGCTACGATCAAGATTCTTAGTTTGAGCAGACAATTCTTTCCATTTCACTAAGTAATCTTTCGCTTTTTCAGTAGTCTGTGGAATTTGAGACTGAATTTTCAACAGATTTTCCAAGTCAGTCGTCATTTCCTTCATTTGCTGAACACGTGGATCAATTCTCACGGTCATCACTATACCTTTTTCTTTATTATAACGCTCGAAAAAGAAATCGTTAGATCGTTTAAACTGCTTCCAAAGCATACTTTGCTTTTTGGGTGGTACATTGGTAATAGTTTTCCACTCCCGTTGCAAGTTTTTGATGGTTTCAAAAGCTATATCTACATCTTTTTCGTATCGTAAATTACGAGCATCATCTACTATACGTTGGAGCGTGGCCAGTTTTTCATCAATAACTCTATTTTTTTCTGCGTAATATTCACGACGACGAACGAAGAAATCATCAACAATTCCATCAAACTCGCCTTCTACGCCCTCTTGTAAGGCTTTATCAACAGGACCAGTCTTCAACCATTTTGATTTAATCTCCATGATTTCTTCTGTTGCTATAGCCCAATCTTCATTTTTGGCAGCCTCTCGCAATTCATCAATCAGAGCCTTCTTAATTTCAAGATTTTTGATTTGATTGTTCAAAATCAATTCACGAAGTTCCAGTTCCAGCCCGTCTAAGCGTTCGAGTAAAGGAATAAAATTCCCGAGACCATCAAATTCTGTGAGGCTTTTGCGGAGTTGAAGAAGTTTAGTCAAATAAGAACCTTTGTTTTGAGCTTCTTCAACTTGTTCAAACAGGGTACTTACTTTGTTTTCAGCAATAGAGAAGCGATTCACAAAATATTGAAGGGCTTCTTCTTCGGTGTTTCTGACAACGCCAATCTGGCGTTCAGGATAATCAGAGTAGCTTTTTAAATAGACTTTACCGTCTTTACAGTAGCCATACTCGGCGGGGTTTTTAATTGTGTTTTCCATTGGTTTACTTTGTGCATGATTAGAGTTTCTGGCAAGGCTCATTACTCTACGGGATTCATGGTTTAGGTTAATTAATTTTTTAGTAGTTCCTAATACTAAGATTTTGTTTTGGGTTATGATGAATAATTTCCTGCAATTTACTGATTTTCAGTAAAAAATCTAATCTTTTATTCACATAATCCATTGAGCGGTTGTTTTTTTGTAAAAAAATATTATTTACTATCTAATAAATGGCAACAACTACGCCAAAAAGGGATATTTGAGTAAAATATAAGCTTATTTTTAATTTTATTAGCATTGCAAATAATATCTCTCTCTAATGTCAATAATATCGTTTTTAGTAAAACATACTGTAATAATTAATTATCTATAGTTACTGATTGGCTAAAATCTCTATTAAAAGCGGTGTAGATAAACTTGATTTCTTACTACTTATCAAACCAGTAAATTAGATTGATGAAAAAAGATTTTGAAAGCCTCTGCCCAGAAGCTAACATATTGCTTCACAGCGTTCGTAATGACAGGTATTCAAAATTTTTACTTTTACCACCTTTGCAGTACCTTTGAACTACAAAATTTTTAACGTACACAATGAGTCAAGAAACCATCATATTTTCGATGGAACGTGTTTCTAAAACCGTTCCCCCTCAAAAACAAATCTTAAAAAACATTTATCTGTCTTTTTTCTACGGAGCAAAAATTGGCGTTTTGGGTCTAAATGGCTCTGGAAAGTCATCGCTTCTACGAATTATTGCGGGTAAAGACAAAAGCTATACGGGTGATATTGTGTTCTCGCAAGGATATTCTGTGGGAATGTTGGAACAAGAACCTGAACTCGACCCCACCAAAACCGTTAGAGAAATCGTGGAGGAAGGTGTTGCCGAAGTGGTAGCTTTATTGAAAGAATTTGACGAAATCAATGAAGCATTTGGCGACCCAGATGCTGATTTTGATAAATTGTTAGACCGCCAAGGTACGGTTCAAGAAAAACTGGACCATCATAATGCTTGGGAATTGGATACTCGTTTGGAGCGTGCAATGGATGCTTTGCGTTGTCCTCCGTCCGACCAAAATGTAGCTAATCTTTCGGGTGGTGAAAAACGTCGTGTGGCACTTTGTCGTTTATTATTGCAAGAACCAGACGTTTTGTTATTGGATGAACCTACCAACCATTTGGATGCGGAGTCGGTGCTTTGGTTAGAAGAACATTTACGTCAATACAAAGGAACGGTGATTGCCGTAACCCACGATAGATACTTTTTGGATAACGTAGCGGGTTGGATTTTGGAATTGGACAGAGGCGAAGGTATTCCGTGGAAAGGAAATTATTCTTCTTGGTTGGAGCAAAAACAAAATCGTTTAGCGAAAGAAGAAAAGACCGAATCACGTCGTCAGAAAACGTTGCAACGAGAATTGGAATGGGTGAGAATGTCGCCAAAAGCTCGTCAGGCAAAATCGAAAGCACGTTTAGAAGCCTACGACAAATTGATGTCGGAAGAGAACCGTCAGAAGGAAGATAAATTAGAATTATTTATCCCAGCGGGTCCACGTTTAGGAAATAAAGTAATTGAGGTTCAAGGAGTTACGAAGGCATACGGAGATAAACTACTATTTGATAACTTGACCTTCTCATTACCTCCTGCGGGAATTGTAGGAATTGTAGGACCCAACGGTGCTGGTAAATCAACGCTTTTCAAACTCATCACGGGACAAGTTCAACCCGATGCAGGAACGTTTGAAGTGGGAGAAACCGTACAGATGGCTTATGTTGATCAAGAGCATAATCAATTAGCGGCGGATAAATCGGTATTTGAATTGGTTTCAGGCGGAACGGAAATGACGCTTTTGGGCGGACGACAAGTGAATGCTCGTGCGTATGTGAGTAAGTTTAACTTCAACGGAGCCGACCAAGAAAAGAAAATTGGCAATCTTTCGGGTGGAGAAAGAAACCGTGTGCATTTGGCAATGATGTTGAAAGAAGGTGCGAACCTTTTATTATTAGATGAGCCAACTAATGATTTGGACGTAAATACATTACGTGCCTTAGAAGAAGCCTTAGAGAACTTTGGCGGTTGTGCAGTTGTTATTTCCCATGATAGATGGTTCTTGGATAGAATTGCCACGCATATCTTGGCATTTGAAGGCGATTCTCAGGTTTATTGGTTTGAAGGAAACTTCTCTGACTACGAAGAAAATCGTAAAAAGCGTTTGGGTAATGATGCCACACCGAAGCGGATTCGTTATAAGAAATTGGGGGATTAATACTTTCAATAGTTGATTTTATGGAACCCGTATTTTAGAGATTAGACCACATTTGCAGTTTAATCCTTAAAATACGGGTTCTATTTATTACAAGCCCACCTTTTTACTATTTGTTGAAAGATAAAAACCCTATAAATCCTATCAAAATTCTAAAAAGCAAAGCCCAACTTTACCGCCATTCTGTTAAATTTATAGTCGGTTTCGTTCAGATAAAAGTTGTCTCGACTGGTGTTTTCAATCTTAGAATTGAAGGCATTATGTTTATAGCCCATGCTTAAAGTAAAATGGGCATTGCCACCCGTAGGAATCATTAATCCTACCGTCGGACTAAGTGTTAATCCGCCCGTAATGGTCTGATTTTCAGCCGTTTTATCATTTAAAATCATTAAGCCATAACCTGCATCAATGCCTGTAAAGATTCTTACTTTCTTAGCTTTTGTATCACCAAAAACATTCCGAATTCCCAAGGAAACAGGTAGCACTTGAAAATTACTAAACCAATCAACTCCCACCGTTGCCCCTACTGAAAGGTTTTTATACAACTTCACTCCATTATAAGTTTGGAAGGTGAAATGAGTATTTGGGTTTACACTATATCCATTAGTGGAATTTTGGTAAAAGAGCGTATATGACTTACCAAACAATCCGCCAAAATCTGTGAAATTGACGTAGTTTGCTTTCAAAAAAGAGGTCTTCGGAACATCTTTTTTTACTTCCTGTGCATAGCCTGATATGGCAAGGCACATATACATTAATGTGAATATTTTTTTCATCTATTTTAATTTCTTTATGTCCTCGTGAATATTCCCCATTATCTAATTAACCGCCTTCACCCCAATCTTACTCAACAGTTTCAAATCGTTCGGATTTGAATAATCGTATTGATACAAACCATCCTTTCCAATCATCATCAACGTTTTATTTAATGGAATGACATCGTAAGCATCCATATCCTTGAAATGTTGTAATAGCTTAATATCTAAAGAGTTAGAGGCATCAAAAGTCTTTAATCCATTGGTGCCTTCACAAATAAAAAGTTTCTTATTATCTACTCCCAATCCATAGGGACTTTGCATGGCATACGTTTTTTTCAAAACTGGAGTTGCAGGATTTGACACATCGATAATATCTAATTGGTTGGCAATTGCTGACCCACAACGACTAAAATTATTCACAGAACGAAGCGTAACATAAGCAATATCATTCTCGACAACTACGGGGTCGCAAGCACGGGCATGGTCGAGACGGGAGATGTATTTGGGAGCAGTTGGCACTTTATTATCCCAAATCTGAACGCCCGTAGTGGTGCCGAGAAACAGCATATTTTTGTAAGGAAAAATGGTCTCAATGCCAAAGCCTAAATTCACAGAACCATCGTTGGTAGGTTTTGAGGGGGTTTTTACATTAAAAAGTTTCATTTCTGATTGCGTAACGGCATATAGGCGGTCATCAACAATAGTAAATCTGGCAGAAGAACCACCCGTGCCTGAACCTGTACTGGTGGGAGTAGTGGTACCTAAACCAGAACCAGAAGATCTGGCAAAGCTGGCGATATCATAATAATAAGGTCCGCCATAATAATTGCTCTGTTGCTCACACGCCACTTCCTGCGTAGTAGTATAAATTTTGTAACGGCTATCATAAATGGTTTGGTCATTAGCATTATAATTCCACCAAAGTCCGTCCACTTGTCCATTTACAAACACATTATTTGTTCGTGAAACTTCCTTTACATCCTTGGGATTTGAAATATCCAAAGCCACAAAATCCGTATAACTATCCGCAAAAAGGATATTATCTTTCACCGCAATATCCACATTTCCAAGCACTTGAATAAACGAAATTATTTTGGGAGCAGACGGATTTGTATTATCAATTACGTGAAACCCTTTCTTTATTTCATTGATAAACAGATAGTTATCTTTGATATAAATTTTACCAGGGTTTTCCAGTTCCTGAGCGGCCATGGTTTTGATGCCGCTTCGTAATTCAAAGAGCGTTACTTTTAGCGATTGCTGTCCTCGATAAGTAACGGTTTGGGTGCAATTGTCTTTGCAAGAGACAAAAGCAGTGGCTAACGCTACCAGTTGGAGCGTCCGTGAGACGATTTTTTTCATGATGTTATTTGATTTTAATTATTTTGGACTACAAACTCCATTTATACAATCTACTGTTGGAATCTGCAATAATGAGCAATCACTAACTAACTTATTTTTATCATTATACGCCCGCTGAAAATCTGTATATTCGTTTACTTTCGTAATTAATTGCTTTTCGTCAGTATTGGTTAATGAATAAATGATAAAACCTGAAGGACCACCACAGGGTTTTGCTCCAATGCCTAATACTCGGCAATTATTACCGTTTGAACAAGCCTTATTTTTGGCAAATGTTTCAATATCTGCCTTTAGTTGAGCAAGTTTCTCGTTGTCAGGAATTGCATCTATTGATTCTTTTTTACAAGATACAAATATGACAAAACCAAGAAGTATGAATTTAAAAAAGTGTGTTTTCATGGCTTTTTATTTATATTTTAAACTATTGATTAGTGTTCCAAAATCTTTGGCGTAGTTATACAGATATGCTGGAAAAGGTTCATTGGATGTACTATTCTTACTTCTAAAAATAGCATCATCTATACGATATATGTTCATGGCTATGCCTTTTTCTTTTCTTTGGATAAATAACATTCCACCATCCGCACAGCCTGGGCAACCAAAGATTTTACTTTCTTCTTTTAATAATTCGGAAGGAAACGTCTGGGCAATTACTTTAGCCTTATTGTATTCATTATCAGATAATTGAAAGCCTGAAAACTGATAATTTCCCTGACTTTTACAGAATACTTTTGAAGTATCTGCGTATAGTTTTTCGTTTGAAATCATATATAATACGTTCGCTCTACAACCCCATCCAATTCCTATATATCCGAAAACTATATAATCGTCAAGGTTTTCGGCATTGATATTTTGTGTTGAAACAAGAGATTCAACATTTTCTTTTTGACAAGCGATTGTTCCTAAACCTGATAGGAAGACAATCAAGTACATGAGTTTTTTCATTGTTGATATATCCCCGCACTACCAGAGAATTTCACTCTGTCTAAAATTGACTTTTTCCGAGGTTTTGGTATTGGCTTTACATAATAAGGTGTTTGGTCTGTTGGTAAATTTATCGTTGGGTTTTCAATTTCAGCATGAATATTTTTTGTTACCAAAGGCTCAATCATTTCTACGGAATCGGTTAATGTTCGGATGGAAACTTCTTCATCATTTTCTTTTGTCTGCGCAGTGGGTGTTTCTGGGAAAAGTATAATTTCTTTCGATTTTTCAGAAGCAATAATTGGTAATTTTTTTAATTGATTTTCTGAAATAGTTTCTTTCTTTTCCGCCAAAATAACAGCCTCCTCTTTTTTAATTTCTAAAGTCAATTTTTTATTAATAATCTCTTCTTTTTCAACAACTTGGCTCTTATCTTCAACATTATTGAACCATAGAAATAAGCCTAATAAACCCATAGCTATTCCACCTAAAAAGTAATAAGGTTTATTACCAAAATTAGGTTTTGAGGGGAGGGCATTTTCAGGTTTTAATCCTAAATCAATCTTCTCCCATACTGACTCTGGCGGAGTCAATTCGGCATTGTCAAAGGCGTGTTGCCATTGTTCCTCGAATGATTTATCAGTTGAATCAGTCATATTTTAATCAATTGACTTTGTAAAATTCCTCTTGCTCGTGCGTATTGAG
The DNA here is from genome assembly GCA_031424875.1 of Cytophagales bacterium. Lineage (GTDB taxonomy): Bacteria > Bacteroidota > Bacteroidia > Cytophagales > Spirosomataceae > Arcicella. Next base: position 10,095 of record JANPIG010000654.1, on the reverse strand, counting down.
ATTTTGATGTTCCTTCTGTAATATTAAGCATTTCAGCAATTTCAGTATGTTTATATCCCTCAATGGCAAATAAATTGAAAACAGCCTGACAGCCTTTGGGTAATTTTTGTATCATAGCAATCAATTCCTGAAAATGAATTCCCTCTATACTGCCTTGATTATCAATAAGTTCGTTATCATAATCTTGAACATCGCCCATATTTTGGAAATGTTGTTGCAGACGAACTTGGTTGATGGCAGTGTTGACTACAATACGTTTAATCCAAGCTCCTAAAGTGCTTTCAGACCTAAATTTATCGAGATTTTGGAAAATTTTAATAAATGCTTCTTGCAACATATCCTCGGCTTCGGCGGTACTTTGGGCATAACGACTACACACCACCAACATCCTCCCCGCATAAGTCTGGTAAAGCTTGCGTTGAGCATTTCGGTCGTTTTGTAAACAGGCTTGTATGAGCTGTGCTTCTGTTTCCAAAGGATTTAAAGAGTATAACAAGCTTTAGCCTGTAAGATAATAACAGGCTAAAGCCTATGGTACATTTTGAATTCTACAATAAAGACTCTATTTATGGTAAAACGGTTGGAAAGGTAGGAAAAATATTTTTAGAGCAATGTAATTTCATTTTGCTTTTACATCATTTATCAAAAATATGATGAAAGATATGTCCTTTGAAATCCGCTAAAAATATCGTAAATTCACGTAAAATTCCTTATTTTTTTAAACATTTTAACTCATCACCACTTGACATTTCAGGATTTTAATTTCGACGAAAAACTTTTAGAAGGTTTATATTCAATGGGTTACACCAAACCCACTCCTATTCAAGCTGAGGCGATTCCGCTTATTCAAACTAACCGTGATTTAATTGCCTGTGCTCAGACAGGTACTGGAAAAACAGCAGCTTTTCTTCTACCCATTATCAACAAAATCATTGGTCTATCCGACAAGCAAAGGCGTTTAAATACCCTCATTATCTCACCTACTCGTGAATTGGCTACACAAATTGATAATCAAGTAGAAGGTTTAGGCTATTTTACGGGCATTAGTTCTATCTCAATAAATGGTGGAGGCGATGGAAATGCTTGGAATCAGCAAAAAAAGGCCTTGGAAGAAGGTGCAGAGATAATTATTGCAACGCCTGGACGATTGATGGCGATTTTGCAGATGGGTGGTACGATAGATTTTTCCAATCTGCAACACCTCATTCTCGATGAAGCGGACCGTATGTTAGACATGGGTTTCTTTGATGATATTATTAAAATTATTAAATATATTCCCGCCAAACGCCAGACACTCTTGTTTTCGGCAACGATGCCTCCCAAAATCCGAAAACTGGCTCACAGCATCTTGACAAATCCCGAACAATTGAATATTGCTATCTCCAAACCATCGGACGGGATTTTGCAACAGGCTTATTTGGTGTATGATACTCAGAAAATAAATCTTATAACCCACATCTTAAAAGCACAAGAGTGGGGACCGGTTATTATATTTGCTTCTACCAAAGAAAGTGTCAAGAAATTGGATGTTGAATTGAGACGTACTGGTCTGAAAATTAAGGCTTTCCATTCTGATTTGGAACAAAAAGAACGGGAGCAAATCATGATAGAATTCAAGAGTAAAACCCTCCAAATTTTGATTGGTACGGATATTCTCTCTCGTGGAATTGACGTGGAAGGCATCAGTTTGGTCATAAATTACACCGTACCTCACGACCCCGAAGACTATATTCACCGCATTGGCAGAACAGCAAGAGCCGAAACCACAGGTACGGCAATTACTTTTATCAATGACAAAGACCAACGCAAATTTGCGGATATTGAGGACCTCATTGAGCGTGAAATTCCGAAATTATCTTTACCCGCAGACATGGGTGATGCTCCTGTATATCAACCACATAAGCGTGTGAGTTCGGGCGTTGCAGGTGGTGGGAATTTTAAGAAAAAACCTTTTCATCAGAAGAAGAATTTTGTGAAGAAGTAAATATTAGACCACAGATATTACAGATTTACGCAGATTTTTTAATTATTTAATCTGTGTAAATCCGTTAAATCAGTCTCATTTGTGGTCTATTTTGTACATTATAATAATTAAAATACTTATGTTTATCCTCTCCGAAACCAACTCCATCGCCAATCATTTTATAGCTGAATTACGTGATGTAAATATTCAGCAAGATTCAATGCGTTTTCGTAAAAATATGGAACGTCTGGGAGAAATTTTAGCCTATGAAATTTCCAAAATCCTTGACTATCAATCCACTACGGTTCAAAGTCCTTTGGCAATAGCACAGACCAATTTGCTGACTAATCAACCTGTTTTAGTAGCAATTTTACGAGCCAGTTTGCCCTTTCATCAAGGGTTTCTTAACATTTTTGATAAAGCAGAAAATGCCTTTATCGGAGCGTACAGAGGAAAACATCGCCTTGATGAGACTTTTGATATACAGATGGATTATTTAGCAAGTCCCGATTTGACCCATAAAACCATCATCCTGATTGACCCGATGTTGGCAACTGGAAAGTCATTGCTAAAATCTTATGAAGCACTTTTAACTTACGGAAAACCCACCCAAATCATTATTGCTGCTGCAATCGCTGCACCCGAAGGCATAAGATTCCTGCAAGAAGAAATTCCAAGTGCTGACTTTTTTATAGGAAGTTTGGATGAAAAGTTAAACTATAAATTTTATATCATCCCAGGTTTAGGTGATGCAGGAGATTTGGCTTATGGTGAGAAGTTATGATAATCAACCTCTATACGGATTCTCCACTTTTATTTGCATGAAATTTTGAGGCTTATCTAAGGGTTCAAAACCGTATTGCTCGTACAGCCCATGAGCATCAAAAGTAGCTAATATCCAACGTCGAAGTCCTTGTAAATCAGGATGTTTCAACACCGTTTCTACTAAAAATTTAGATAGTCCTTTTCCACGATATTCTTCTAAAATAAATACATCAGCAAGGTAGGCAAAAGTGCTTAAATCGGAAACTACTCTACAAAATCCTACCTGTTTCAGCGTATTTTCTTCTTGATGATAAATCCCAAAAGCCATTGAATTAATGATAGAACGCTCAACAATTTCGAGTGGAATATTTGTTGCCCAATACGATTGTTTACTCAAATACTCATGAATAACATCAATTTGTAATTTTGATTTATCGGTTGAAATTAGGAAGTTGTTCTGAGTGGTTTCCATTGTTATTATGGTGGATAATAATTTGAGGTAAATGATTTTTGAGCATAAAAAAAGACCTACATTTTGCAGGTCTTTTCAATTGGTATCTTTCGGATATAATAGTAAAACGTTTTGCGGAGAAAAAAGTTTTGCACTTGAAAAATAGTGAGATAGTTTTTCATTTTAATTTCATAAACTCATCAACGCTTCCTGTTTCAATAAATCCTTATCAATTGGTACAACGCCTACCGACTCGCAAACCAAGCCACCGCCCAAATTGGAAAGCCCTGCAATTAATTGTGGTGAAAGACCCAACGCCACGCAACAAGCCGCAATAGAAATTACGGTATCACCCGCACCAGAAACATCTGCAATAGTGCGTATGTGTGCAGGAATAGCACTTTGTGAATGGTTGAAATCAATATATACGCCTCTTTCTGAAAGGGTTACAAACACCCCTTCGAGTTCCAAAGTCTTCTTCAACATTGAAACAGCATCTGATAATTCTGTCGGATTTTTTACGTCAAAATTAATGGCCAAGCCTTCTTTTAATTCCTTTAAATTAGGCTTGAAAAGGGTAGCTTTTTCGTAGTATAAAAAATTACGTTTCTTGGGATCTACAACGGTAGGAATGTTATGATGATTGGCAAAAGAAATAACATCATGAATCAATTCTTTCGACAAAACTCCTTTGTCATAATCTTCAAAAATAATGACATTAGCAGTACGGGATAATTCTTTAATTTTATTGATAAGTATCTGACGTTCAGACTCATTAATCAATTTATCCGTTTCGGTATCTATCCTTACAATCTGTTGCGAGCCTGCAATAATTCGTTCTTTTACGGTCGTGATTCTGGTTTCAGATTGGATAATACCTTCCGTAGAAAGATTATTTTCTTTCAAAATATTGAGTAGTGAATCTCCATAAACATCTGTTCCAACCACTGAACATATAATAGGTTCAGCACCAAGGGCTTGTACGTTCATCACTACATTGCCAGCACCGCCCAAACGCACCTCACGGTTACGTACATTTAATACTGGTACAGGGGCTTCGGGCGAAATTCTTTCTACTTTGCCCCATGTGTAGGCATCAAGCATTACATCGCCGATAATGAGGACTTTTAGGGAATTGAAATTATCAAATATCTCTGGAATTGTCATTTATAAAGGTATTGTGTGATAGTTTAGAATTATGGGTTAACTAAACGGTGACACAGCTAATCATAAAAAAATTGATAATTAGAAATTTAGATTAGCTGTGTTACCGTTACATGAAAACTGATAGTTTAGATTTATGACAAAGGTAGGTAAAAAGCATCAATTTGCTTGTGGATAGGGTTTACTCCACCACTTCAATAACCACTTCTTTCCCTCTAAAACTAAAAGAATCACCAACGCCTTTGTGCATCAATAATGCTCCAATGGGCGAATGTGGCGAGATGATCATGATTTTCTCTCCTTCAATTTCTACCTGCCCCATGCTGACTGATAAGAAAAAATCTCCCATGGTAGTCTTCATAAATGCTCCTAATGCTCCTTTTTGGTAGGTAACTGCAACATCCAAGCGTTCCACAATTTGACGTTCTTGTTGAGCTTGCTGATACATCCGTCCGTGCATTTCACGGTCGAGATGCCCCATGGCTCGTGAGGTTTCATACTTATCTCCCGCTGAAGATTTAGATTCGCTATTGGCAGATTCTTGGGCGGCTTGCATGGCAGCCATTGAGTTTTGAATTCGCTGGTCGAGGTGATTTTTGACGTATTGGATTAATTTTTCTTTCATAATTAAATCGCTATGGAATCATACACCACCACTTTCGACCATAGATTTTTATTGTCGTCAATAAACTTTTTGTGGAGTGGATGCACCAAATATTTCTCTTCCTCGGCTTTGGAATTAAACATTAACATCACTGAAAATGAGTAACTTGCATCTGTTACGGGCTTGTCAAAATCATTAATGGAAGGCGAGCCAATATGTGCCATTTTAATATATTCTATCTTACCCAGACCCTTCAAAGCGGCTAATAATTGGTCATAGTCTTTCTTATTTTTGGCATCTTTCAACCAAAAGAAAACGTGATGAACAAAAGGCATTGTACCCTTGTGTGTGGCAGCTTCTGCCTGTGTGTCTGTGAGTGTGTTCATGAGTGTACCTGCGGCAATGACAGCTGTTGATTTTTCTAAGAATTGTCTTCTGGATGAATTTTGCATAACTTTTTATTTCTTGTTTAAAACTTCCCGAAAGTTAAAAGAACTTTCGGGAAGTTCGCATAAAGGTTTAAAAATGAAATGGAAAATCTTTACACAATCAAATAAACCTTTATTTTTGGAATAATTTTTGAACAGTTTTCCTTATCACTCATAAAAATTAACCTACAATGTCTAAGAAAAATAAAGCTCCTCAAACGGCTAATATTGCTAATCCCTCCAAAAAGGAAGTTTCTGTAAGTCAGGATATTAACTCTCCAAAAGACAATACAAAGCTTTGGTTTTGGATATGCGTAGCCGTTTTGTCAGTTTCGGTAATCGTGGCTTTTTCGGGTGGTTTTGATAATAAATTTGTCGATTGGGATGATAACGCTTACGTTACTGAAAACAAAATGGTGCTGAAACCCAATGGCAATTGGGGCAAGGCTTGGAACACACATATTGCAGCTAATTATCACCCGCTCACGATGCTTTCGTTGATGATAAATTCGGATTTATTCGGAACTGAATCGGCTCGTTCTTTTATCATTACCAATACTTTAATCCATTTACTCAACGTCCTTCTGGTGTTTTGGTTTGTACTTTTGTTACTCAAAAAGAAGGATGAAATTGAACTGCCTACGGCTGGAAAACCGCTTTTTATCGCCTTTTTCACGGCTTTAATTTTTGCCATTCACCCCTTGAAAGTCGAATCAGTTATCTGGGTTTCGGAACGAAAAGATGTACTTTATAGCTTCTTTTTTCTCTTGGGATGTATTAGTTATTTGAAATATTTAGGCTCAGATTTAAAATATAAGTACCTGACTTGCAGCTTTTTATTCTTCATTTTATCCTGTTTATCGAAAGGGCAAGCGGTGGTTTTGCCCATCGTTTTCATTCTATTAGATTATTGGTACGACCGCAAATTTGATAAAGAAGTAATCATCGAAAAATTACCCTTTCTGATGATTTCTTTATTGTTCGGAATCATTGCCTCGAATATTCAAGCTGGAGGAGATTTTTACGGACTTATCAATGGCAAATTTGAGCTTACCGCCATCAGTGCCATCAATACCAAACACGATTTATGGAGTGGCATAAAATATGCTTGCTACGGTTTTTCACAATATATTATTAATTTCTTTTTCCCCAATAATTTATCTTCATTTTATCCAGTAGGGCTAAATGGCGAAACGGGAGCTCCCAATTATTCTTTCGGAATTATATTTACTTTATTGGCAATTGTGGGAACGGTTATTAGTTTCAAATGGTCTAAACCCGCCTTTTTTGGCATTGCTTTTTTTGTAATTTCCTTTGTCTTGGTTTCTCAATTATTGTTGGTTGGCGGAGCCATCAAAGCCGACCGTTATACCTATTTACCTTACATTGGCCTAGCTTTTATAGTGTTTTATTTGCTCTCAAATTTTATTGAAAAAGGAGCATTTCAACGTTATGCGGTCTTTGGAATTACTGGTATTTTCATGGTATTTTTTCTCATAAAAACTCGTGGTCAAGCGGATGTTTGGCAGAATTCTCGTACACTTATGACCCAGCGAGTAGATTTATATCCAAAGGATGCAAGAGCTCATTTTGTGTTGGGTAAATATGCAGGGGAAAAGGAAGATAATTATGATTTATGTATTGAAGAATATTTGAAATGTATTGAAAATGAGGATTCTACTAAAATTATTGAGGTTTACGGAAATGTTGCCACGGCGTATGCCAAGAAATTGGATTATGCAAATGCCATCAAATATTACGGAATTTCTATTACAAAAGAACCCAAAAATGGATTACATTACATGAATAGAGGCTTTCAATATCTCAAAATTCAGCAACCCGAAAAAGCTTTACCCGATTTAGAAAAAGCAGTCAAATTACCCATGAAAAAAGAAGACAGAGCCTCCATTTTTGGCGGTTTGGGAACAGCACAACTAAACGTGGGATTAGTGAAAGAATCTTATGCAAATTTCAATATTGCCATTGATAAGGAAGGCAGTAGAGATGCCATTCATTATTTTAATAGGGGAGTGGCAAGATTAAAACTTTTTAATGATAAATCAGGGGCAATTGCTGATGTAAAGAAGAGTTTAGAAATTAACCCAAATTATGCTGAAGCCAGAAATGGTTTGAAGGTTTTGGGTGTAGTGAATTAAAACCTCAAAATCCCAACCTAAAAATTGTCCCTTTGCCCTCCGAAGAACTCATGGTGATGGTACCCTTATGAAGTGTCATGATTTGTTTGGAAAGGCTCAGTCCAATACCCGAACCGTTTGCTTTTGAAGTGAAGAAAGGTACAAATATTTTATCCATCAATTCGGCAGACATTCCCACACCATTATCCCGCACTTCAATGACGGTTCGTTCTTCTTGATTCTTAAATACAGAAAGTGTAATGGTAGGGTCGGCTTTTTCTTTAACAGCATCTATGGCATTGATAATCAGGTTGATAAGCACCTGTTCAATCAGAGCCATATCACCTTCAATGGTAATATTAAAATCTTTTATTACTACATCAAACTCAATTTGGTGGCGTTCCAATTGATTTTCCAAAAGAATTTCAACGCCTTCAAAAAGGTCTCGAACATAAAATTCCGAGAAAGAAGTCATTGAAACTTTGGCTAATTGGCGATAAGTATCTGCAAATTTCAACAAATTTTCGCTACGTTTCCGAATCGTAGAAATCCCCAAAGTAATATCAGCCAAACTTTCAGAATTTAACATTGTGTCCTCAAAACCTTTCCTCCCTTCCTCCTTTCCTTCCTTTCTCCTCAAAAGGGCTTTCTCCATCGTTTCTGCCAAAGAAGCAATAGGAGCCACAGAATTCATAATCTCGTGGGTCATCACACGCAAGAGTTTTTGATAAGCTTGTGCTTCGGTGTCTTCGATGGCTTCGTTTACGTTTTGAAATGCAATCAGACTGGTTTCAATTCCGTCATTTATAAAGGTTGTTTTTGCTAATAAAACTTGCTTCTGATTTATTTTTACCAGCTGACTATCTCCATTTTCAAGGCTTATAATTGCCTGATATACAGCGTTTTCTCTTTTTTCAAGGGCAGTAATATTTCTTAAATAGGGAACATTCAACATTCGCTTGAATGACTCATTTATCCACCCAACTTCGCCCGTTTGATTGTATGATAGTATGCCCGTATCCACCAATTCTAAGATTTTTTGGAGGTATTGATATTGCTCCTCTCGTTCGGACGATAATTGCTTGAAAGTGGAGTTAATTTGGTTAAAAGCCCTGCGGAGTTGTCGGACAGAAACAGGGGCGTTTTTCTCGGTAAATTGTAAAGAAAAATCTCGATATTGAACCGCTTCAATAAATTGCGAGAGTTCAATATTAGTTTTATTAATGAATTGAACAAAGTCAAATATCTGAAAAGTAAGTACAAAAACCGCAAAAATCAATAGCGAATATTTACCACTAACAATGCAGTAGGCAGCAGCCGTAATGCTGGCAAGCAACAGAACAACTCTGATAGTAAGGCTAATTTCGTAACGTGTTTTCATTTACCTAAATATCATATTTCCCCAACCTTCTATACAACGCTGTGCGGGTCAAACCTAACTCACGTGCGGCTTTAGTGATGTTGCCATCATGGCGTTCAATGGCTTTCAAAATGGTAGATTTTTCGAGTTCGTCGATGCGTAAAGTTGAGTTTTCTGAAGAAGCCACTATGGGGCTTTCCAAAGAAGAATTCAAATCCAAATCTCTGGGGGTAAGTTCTTGATTATCAGACATGATTACGGCTCTTTCCAAGCTGTGTTGTAACTCTCTAATATTCCCTGGGAAGGCATATTTTCTTAGCTTTTCTTTCGCTTTTTCATCAATTCCGAATAAAGTTTTACGATATTTTTCGGCATAAATTTTCATAAAATATTCTCCCAAAACCACCACATCATTACCTCTTAAACGCAAGGGGGGCAGTGTAATTTCGATGGTATTCAATCGGTAAATTAAATCTTTACGGTAATGATTTTGCGAAACCATCTCTTTAATAGGGGCATTAGTTGCCGAGATTAAACGTATGTTAATAGGAATGGGCGAATTTGTCCCCAATCGAATCACCTCACGGTTTTGGAGAACGGTTAATAATTTGGCTTGTTGGGGCAGAGAAATATTACCAATTTCGTCTAAAAAAAGCGTTCCACCATTAGCGGCTTCAAAGCGTCCTGCACGGTCTTCACGGGCATCGGTAAATGCGCCTTTTTTATGCCCAAAAAGTTCAGATTCAAAAAGACTTTCAGTTAAAGATCCTAAATCAGCGTGTATGAAGGGATTTTGATGGCGTAATGACTTTTGATGAATCAGTCTCGCCACTTCACTTTTGCCCGTTCCGTTTTCTCCCAAAATTAAAATATTAGCATCAGTAGGAGCTATTTTTTCGATTTTGTAAAGAACATCCTGCATCGCTTCGGATTCACCCAAAAGTTGCAACCCTTCCGATTTTAGATTTGAGTTTTTAGAAGATTTTGCCTTGCCATCATTGACTTTTTCGAGCGTATCTTCTAACGTAACCAATAATTTTTCATTTCGCCAAGGCTTCAATACAAAGTCATTTGCCCCTTCTTTTACCGATCGTACTGCTAAGTCAATATCGCCATAAGCCGTAATCATAATCACAGCAACGGTTTTGTTAATTTCTCTGATTTTGCGAAGCCAAAAAATGCCTTCATTGCCTGTATTCAAAGAACTTTTATAGTTCATATCCAG
>JANPIG010000653.1:0-1452 GCA_031424875.1 Cytophagales bacterium | reverse complement strand
ATTCATGGCATGACTCAAAGTCCTACCATGAATCCAATGAATCTAATTACACTCTTTTATAAACTCCTTTCTCCACCAATTTATAACGCCTTTCCAAGGCTGGAATACGTTTGAAAAGTTTGGGGGCCAAGTTTACTTTGTCAATAATAATATCAGGAGAATCTTGCTCAAAATTTCTCAGAATACTAATTACATTATCGTAATTATCTAAGTTTTCAAGTTCGTATTTTGCTAAATCCCAATTCAAATAGGGTGTTGCTGCGTAATTATTTTTATATTCTTCCATACCATTGCCCAATACCAAAACTCTTTTATTCTTAATCTTTACCTCAGATTTTTCCTTTAATTTCAAGTTTTTTAATTGAACAAAATTGCTATCCCTTTTCCCATAAACAGCTTGGTATTGAATTAATAAGATAGTCCCAAAAAGCCCTAAAAATATTAATTCTGCCAACCATTGTTTCTTCATACTATTAAAAAAATTAATGGTAAAAAAAGCAATAGCTGGTACAAAAATAATGAATTGCATAGGGGCTAAAAAGGGCATTAAACCAATAGAAAGAATGCCTGCAATAGCCCAAAGCATCATTACCTGCTGACAACGGATTTGAAAATTATTGAAACCAAAAGCATTTACTAATTTAAGAAACCCCAAAATTCCAAAGCCAAAAGGTAAGATTAAAGTTGCCAATAATGATTTGAAATCGTTAAGATTATATTGCCTAATTTGAAAAACGGAGGATAGAAAATTACGAACAAATGCGGCATAAGTACCGTCTAAATAGAAGAAAAGTGCCGTCAGTAAAAGTGGAAACAAAAAGCCAAAAATGGATAATGAATGTTGACGGAGCGTGGTACCACTAAAAAACACTAAAGATGCAGTTGCCCACAGGATAAAGACACATGCGGGTGGGTAAAAAAGTGAAGCAATTCCAATCAAAAAGCCAATCTCAAAAACCTCATCCGTTGCTTGCAAACGACTAATTTGACGAACTAATGTTCCGAAAGACATCAACAGAAAAGTGGTTGCCATCAACACAGGCGATAGTGTTGAACAGTCGAAAGAAATATTAAGAAAAAGTAGGTAAATCAAGCCAGGAACATAGTTTCTTTTTGAATAAATATCTCTATTGTTGATGATAACATTGAAATAAATGGTCTGAAAGGCTACAAGTGTTAAGGCAGCAATTTGATAAACTGTTTGAGAACGCCCAAAAAGCCCATCAAGTCCTGCATAGACTAAGACCGACAGTGGAGCAGTATTATCCCAAATCTGTGCATACATCACAAATCCTTTGTTTACCTGTTCGCCTACAAGCATCCACTGAAGTTCAGGAATTAATTCGGGAATACCCGCCAAATACAACGGCATTCGAATTAAAATAAGCAAAATCAATAAACTAAAAATTTGGTAAACTGCATTTACCTTGAAAAAACTAAGCATTTTTTTTG
>JANPIG010000652.1:0-2991 GCA_031424875.1 Cytophagales bacterium | reverse complement strand
ATTAAAAAAATATATTTTGAAATGATTCTAAAGTAGGTAAATTAGATTGAGCAGGGCTGCGTTCTTCCGCTTATAGCAATCTATTTGTTAATTAATTACACCCGTAAAATGTATTCAAAAAGTAAAAAAAAATTATATAATGGGCAGGAACTGGCCTATTGTAGAAGAGTAGCATTTAACTTAGCAAATAATTTATATTAAATATATGAAAATTTAAATATAAGCCCCAATTTATCACAAAATAAGTAAGCAACTTTGTAAAATAAATACTATCAGTAGCTCGGCTCTTGCCGAGTAACGATTATCGTTAAGCCCTTTCTCTGGGCGTAGTTGTTGGAGATGTATGTCGTAGAAATGCTTCGCTAAACTTATCACCTTTTACAGAATTAAGCAAAATACCTGAATTAAGATAATTCATTTAACCAATCCTACTACTTATTCACATAAACCATCATATAACTAACAAATCAGTATTTATGAAAAAACTATTATTTCTCTGTGTATTACTAATTTCCTTCAATGGATTCTCTCAGAAACTCCCTTCAATTTCCGAAAAAACCACCAATTTGAAGAAATACGAAGGGTTTATGCCTTTTTATTGGGATGAAGATTCGGGTAAAGTTCTGCTTGAAATTTCAAAACTTAATGAAGAATTTTTGTATGTTTCGTCACTTCCTGCGGGTTTAGGTTCAAATGATATTGGTCTCGACCGTGGACTTTTGGGCGATGAAAAAGTGGTGTTTTTCAACAAAGTTGGACGCAAAATTATGCTCGTTCAACCCAATTTGAGATACCGTGCCATCACCAACGATGCCAATGAAAAACGAGCAATCGAACAATCTTTTGCGCAATCCACGCTTTGGGGTTTCACGGTGGAAGCAGAAGAAAATGGCAAATATTTGGTGGATGCTACCGATTTCTTGATGTCTGACCCAATGGGAATTCCTGACCGTTTGAAGGATATGAAACAGGGGTCGTATTCGATGGATAAATCTCGTTCTGCGATGTATTTGGCTCGTACCAAAAACTTTCCCTTGAACTCTGAATTTGAAGTAACCACCACTTTCACGGGCGGAAGCGATGCTGGAAATTACGTAAAATCCGTTACTCCAAGTTCAGAATCAATCACGTTGAGATTTCATCACAGTTTTATACAACTGCCTGATAACCAATACGAAAAAAGAGAATTTGACCCACGTTCGAGTTTTAATTCTTTGGCGTATATGGACTATTCAACGCCAGTCTCTGAACCCGTTGAAAAGTATTACACGGTTAGACATCGTTTAAAGAAAAAAGACCCGACCGCCAAAATTTCCGAAGCCGTTAAACCCATTATTTACTATTTGGATAACGGCACGCCCGAACCCATTCGCTCGGCTTTGATGGACGGAACGGCTTGGTGGAATCAGGCTTTTGAGGCGGCAGGATACAAAAATGCCTTCCAAGTAAAACTCCTTCCTGATGATGCCGACCCAATGGATTGTCGTTATAATGTTATCAATTGGGTGCATCGTTCCACTCGTGGGTGGTCGTATGGTGCATCTGTAACCGACCCACGCACGGGCGAAATTATTAAAGGACACGTTTCATTGGGTTCGTTGCGGGTTCGTCAAGATTATTTGATTGCTCAGGGCTTACTTTCACCATTTGAAAATGGTCAAAAACTTGACCCCGACAAAGACCCAATGCTTAAAATGGCGTTGGCTCGTTTGCGACAATTGGCGGCTCACGAAGTTGGACATACGCTCGGACTGATGCACAATTATTCCGCCAGTATCAACAATCGTGCTTCGGTGATGGACTATCCGCACCCTTTGGTAAAATTGAATTCTAACGGTGAAATCGACCTCAGCGATGCCTACGCCGTAGGAATTGGCGAATGGGATAAAGCCTCAATCACTTTTGGCTACCAAGATTTCCCGAAAGGAACGGATGAAAAAGTAGCGTTGAATAAAATTTTATCCGATGCTCGAAACAAAGGTTTATTGTTTTTGACCGACCAAGATGCTCGTTCAGCGGGTTCTGTGAGTCCAACGGCTCATTTGTGGGACGGTGGAAAAAGTCCCATCGAAGAATTGGAAAATCTGTTGAAAATCAGAGAGAAGGCTTTGAAAAATTTTGGCGAAAAAACCATTCGCACGGGTGTTCCGATGGCGTTTTTGGAAGATGCCTTAGTACCGATTTATAACCTTCATCGCTATGAAGTGGAGGCGGTTGCCAAATTGGTTGGATCAATGGACTATAAATATAAAGTCAGAGGAGATGAGCAATTTAGTACGCAAACAGTCAGCAAAGAAACCCAACAAAAAGCCTTAGAAACTGCTTTGAAGTGTCTTTCTGCCGACTTTTTGACTTTGCCCGAAAACATCATTTCTATCATTCCTCCACGTCCAGCGGGGTATAAGTCTTCGAGAGAATTGTTCAAAAAACGGACAGGTTTAGCTTTTGACCCATTGGCAGCAGCAGAATCAGCGGCGGACTTTCCGTTGCAATTTTTATTTCATCCCGAACGTGCTTCTCGCATGGTGGAATACGAAGCCCGAAACGGTGGATTAGGTTTAGAAGAAATGATTAATCAAGTAGTTGATAAAACCTTTAAAACGCCTAAAAATCAAGTGCTTAACCGTAAAGTGCAGTTTCAAACAGAACAAATTGTTTTAACACATTTAATGGCTTTAAGTACCAATGAAGCCGCTAATTATCAAGTTAGAGCCGTTTGTGGAAAGGTTTTAAAAGACTTAAAAACGTATTTAGAAGATACCAAGAAAACTACAAAAGAAAGCGATTATCAAGCCCATTTGGATTATGCCTTAGACCGTATGAAAAATCCCTCTTCGGCAAAAGTGGCAGTGCATAAAGAATTGCCTCCTGGGGCTCCGATTGGGTGTGGGGAGGAATAAAAGTACCACAGGCTTTAGCCTGTAACTTAAAAAATTACCCCTAGGGTTCCAATTGGTTGTGCGGATTAAAAGTACCACAGGCTTTAGCCTG
>JANPIG010000651.1:0-3819 GCA_031424875.1 Cytophagales bacterium | reverse complement strand
GAGACCATTATTTGACCAATGCCGTCATTGATTTAGACAAAATCCGTTTGGAACAAACTCAAAATCGTCTCATTTACAAAACGTATCCTTCCGTATCAGTTTTATTTGATTATCCAGAGATTCAACCTTATAAAAATGTCTATGCCCTCGAGTCTTGGGAATCAAGCGGAACGCCGCCCGACGGACATCAAAAAGAGGAGGAATTTGCCCGTGCTATTGCCTTGGCATTGTTTGATTATTTGAGAAAATCTCGTTCAAATGGATGGGTGATTTCCCTTTCGGGTGGAGCAGATTCTTCGGCAATTACTGCCCTTTGTTATTTAGCTATTGATTTGTGTGTAAACGAATTAGGTTTAGAAGGTTTCAAAAAGAAATTTGCTTATATTAAGTCTATCCAAACTTGTAATAATGTCAAAGAAATTTCAGCGGCTTTGATTACTAATGTCTATCAAGGCACGCAAAACAGTTCTTCGGCAACTCGCCATTCGGCAACTACTTTAGCGGCAGATTTGAACACTACTTTTTATGACATTGACATTGATGGATTAGTAGAAACTTACAAAGGATTGATTCAAGGGGCAATTGGACGGGAATTATCTTGGGCAACCGATGATATTGCCCTCCAAAATATTCAAGCGAGGGTCAGAAGCCCAAGTGCGTGGTTGTTGGCGAATATCAATAATGCTCTGTTGCTTTCTACCTCCAACCGTTCGGAAGCCTCCGTGGGTTATGCTACAATGGACGGCGATACTTCTGGTTCAATTTCGCCCATTGCAGGGATTGATAAGCATTGGTTACGCCATTGGTTGCGTTGGTTAGAAAATACAGGATTGGGCGGAACGCTCAAAATTGCGGGCTTGAATGCGATGAATAATCTTCAACCCACCGCAGAATTGCGACCTTTAGAAGCCAAGCAAATTGACGAAGAAGATTTAATGCCCTACGATTTATTAAACGCCATCGAAACGGTAGCAATCCGAGATAAAAAATCGCCAAAAGACTGTTTGCAGTTCATGGAGGTTGAATTTGAAGGAATTTATACCCGTGAAAAAATTGTAACATCCATCGAAAGATTCTTCAAACTCTTTGCCCGCAACCAATGGAAAAGAGAACGTTACGCCCCCGCCTTCCACGTGGATGACCGCAACCTCGACCCAAAAACATGGTTAAGATTCCCGATTCTTTCAGGAGGTTTTGAACATGAATTAGCCGAGATGCGTGAGTATGTAGAAAGTGATGGAAAGGGAAAGCGGAAGGGTAGGATTGGGTTTTAGGTGAATTTTAAAAACTTTTAAAAGGGTCGATGAGGTATGATGAATTTCATATCTCACCGACCCTTTTTGCCGAATAATAAGATTTTTTTAAGAAAAAAATAAAATATGCCGTGTCGTTATGAAAAATGTATAGATTTGTTTGATAAATTATTTTTAACCCATTTGTGAAAGATGAAAGTTAAATACTTTGATTTTTTACAATTTAAACAAATATTCAGAAATTATGGCAACAATTAAAATTGAAGGAGTATTAGGTACAGAACAAGACGGTTATATAGAGGTTTTTTACCGTAATTACACTACTGAAGAATTAAATGAAGAGAAAGCTAAATCTTTAAGACTACAGGTATTAAGTGATTTAACAATTGATTTCGAAGATACCGATTACGGAGGAAAGATTGGGAAGTTGAGCGGGATTAATGCTAACAGTATTAGTAAGGTATTAGTAGGTGGAAAAACAATGACACTTGAAGAGTATTCAAAGACTTATCTTGATTATAAACCTGGAACAGTATCTCCTGGAAAGAGCTATACAAATATGGGATAAAATTGATATAAATTATGGTTTTAGGTTATTCCACTTTCTTACATTTACTTCAAAATCATTCTCGAAGAAATGTTACTAAATTTAATTATTGGAAAGATTTTATATTCGGAATGAATTTTTATGAATTTTCTATTATTGATTTTTCTGCTTATTCATGCTCAAGAAATAGACTTTTTCTTTTAGATAATCTTAGATTTAAGGATGACTCAATACTTCTAAAACAAGCTCCCAAATTAGACCCTTTCAACATAGCTTCGATGAAAAAAGAAGCTATGTTTTATGAATTTATTTCCCAAAAGGAAGAACTTAAAAAATATCTTTCTGCCTACTATGGTTTTGATAATGAGAATTTTATCCTGTTTAGAAAATGGAATAAACAGGCTTTTTCATTGCAAAGTAAAATTGAAGAATTGAAATCAAAGCTTGATTTTAATACAAATGACACCGATTTTCTTAATTTGTTAAATTCAGTTGAACTTAATGTTTTCCTAAAAAATACAGGAGTCGCTTTGTATGTTTTTCATCAAAATTTGAGTATTGAAAAAGAAATTACTGAATCAATAAAGCCATACTTCAATACATTTTTTCCATCAGTTATTTTTCTGTTTGATAAAGAAAGAACCAATTATTACTCAGATTTTGGCAATTCAAAACAAAGATTATTCAGTCATTATTTAAAAAGTAAAGATCAAAACTTTCGAGATAATTTAGTAGCTATTATTAAGTCAAGAAAAGATGATACCATTATTCATAATGATTTTAAAACTTCAAACGTATTAATCCAAATAAAAAAATCTGAGCCTACAATAATTGATTGGGAATTAGCCAGTTTAGGTGATAGCGTTTGGGACTTAGCGTGCCTATTAGCGGAATTTATAGCTGAATTTTATGTACCACTCCAACATTATGGTTCTCTAAGACGAGCATTCTTGCTTTATAATACATTCGCTCAATCTTATCAAAACAATATTAATAAAGAAAAAATGGTTGGTTTTACTGCAATCCAACTTTTAGATTATGCTATTCAACAAGGTAAAATGGAAAATAATATTTTTGTTGATTTGGCAGAGGAATTTATAACTGATAAAGACACTTTTATTGATTTTTTAGACTAACCATCATGAATATTATCAAATGGAGCAAATACAAATAGATATAGAAGAAATACTCAACAAAATTCAGATTGAGAGAGATTCAGGAGGTATTGCGACTGCTATTTCAACAAAAAATATTGAAGGCAACGATATCAGAATTAGTGTGGGAGCTGACTCAAAAATATTTGCTACGGTTTTGGGCAATGATATTATTTATACTGTTTTCTATAAGAGATTAAGAGCTACTAAGTTTACAGACAAGGACTTCACCAAAGAGTTCAAAGAAAAATATACTCAATTCAAAGGAAAACCTCTATTAGGATGGTACATCGAAAAGGAAGCTGATTTGAATGGAAACGTAATTATTCAAAAAAATAACTATGATTTTAAACTTTCTTTAGCAGGTGCATACTTACTTAATGATTATCCTATCCGTAAGGGAATAGATATTTTCCCACAATGGTTTAGTATTTCACAGTTTAAAGATAACAAAACCATAAGCCTTGCTCAAACACCCGAAGAAGATAGCTATATTCATTATTCGGGCAATTATTTACCTGATAATTATACAGATGTTTCATCGAACGGTAGATTTTACTTTAACCTAAATGCTGAATATCCTAATTTTGACTTAAAAATTATAGAATTTATAGACTTTTTATTAAAGAATCTCAATGAAAGATACATCCCTTTTCTATTCAAAATAGTTAGATTTAAGGCAAGATTTAATAGAGCAGACAGTGCTGTACTTTATATTAATAACCGTCATTTTTATTGCATTATTGATATTATTAAAAGAATTTCTATTGAGTTTGTTGATATTTTGTGTGAAGATACGGTAATGTTTGCGGATAAAATAAGTAAAGGTATAGGCTTTGCAGAGCAGCCACCGTTTGATGAAAAT
>JANPIG010000650.1:0-6024 GCA_031424875.1 Cytophagales bacterium | reverse complement strand
TTTGGGTAATGCCACACCGAAAAGCAAAAGAATTGCCGATACGCAAAAATGTCTTCGGGTTTCAGGAAAACACAACGACTTAGAGGAGGTTGGAATTGACACTTACCACCACACGATGTTCGAAATGTTGGGCAACTGGTCTTTTGGCGATTATTTCAAAAAAGAGGCTCTGGCGTGGTCGTGGGAGCTTTTGACGGAGGTTTATAAATTACCGAAAGATAGAATTTACGTGTCCGTTTTTCAAGGAGACGAAAAAGATGGTGTGCCTTTCGACCAAGAAGCATGGGATATTTGGAAGTCTATGGTAGGTGAAGACCGTATAATTTTAGGGAATAAAAAAGATAATTTCTGGGAAATGGGCGATACTGGACCATGTGGACCTTGCTCAGAAATTCACATAGATTTGCGTAATGCAGACGAAGTTGAGAAGACTTCTGGAAAAGAATTAGTCAATGCCGACCATCCGCAAGTGGTGGAAATTTGGAATAACGTTTTCATGCAATTTGAGCGCATGGCGGACGGTTCGTTGGTGCCTTTGCCTTCAAAACACGTGGATACGGGCATGGGTTTTGAACGTCTTTGTATGGCGATTCAAGGTAAACAATCGAATTATGATACGGATGTTTTTTCAAATACTATCAAGTTTATTGGCGATAAAGCGGGTAAAATTTATGGAGAGGAACAATGGGCTGATATTGCCCTAAGAGTAATTTCAGACCATATTCGTGCGATTGCTTTCGCCATTGCCGATGGACAATTACCGTCAAATAACAAGGCTGGTTACGTAATTAGACGTATTCTTCGTCGTGCGGTTCGTTATGGTTATACTTATTTGGGCTTCCGTGATCCGTTTATGAATACCATTATTCCCTTATTGGCAGAACAATTTGATGGCGTTTTTCCAGAATTAAAGGCTCAACAAGATTTTATTCAAAGAGTAATTTTGGAAGAAGAAAATTCGTTTTTGAGAACCTTGGAAACGGGTTTGAAACGTTTGGATGATATTATTAAAGTAACAGCAAAAAATGGTTCAATTGACGGAAATATAGTCTTTGAGTTATCAGACACCTTCGGTTTTCCATCGGATTTAACGGCTTTAATTGCTCGTGAAAATGGACTTTCGATTGACGAAGAAGGTTTCAAAACAGCTTTACAAGCTCAGAAAGACCGTTCTCGTAAAGATTCAACCAAAGAAGCAACGGATTGGGTAATTGTGTCGGATGAAGATTTTGACTTTGAATTTGTGGGTTATGACGAAATAGAAACACAATCAAAAATTACTAAATATCGTAAAGTAAAAACCAAAACCGGAGAGGAGTATCACATCGTTTTGGACAAAACACCTTTCTACGCTGAGATGGGTGGACAAGTGGGAGACAGTGGGCTTTTGGCAGTCGGCAGTCAGCAGTCGGCTTTGACGATAGCAATTTCTGATACCAAAAAAGAAAACGATTTATTTATTCATATTTCATCGGATAAAGGTTTTGAGAAATTTATTGAGGAATACCAAAAGCTGAAAGCCGAAAGCCGAGTGCTGACAGCCAAGATAGATACCAATAGAAGACAAAGAATTACACAAAATCACACGGCTACGCATTTAATGTTGTCAGCGATGCGTCAGGTTTTGGGTTCTCATATTTCTCAGAAAGGGTCGTTTCAAAACGAAGAAGTTACTCGTTTTGACTTTGCTCATTTCTCGAAAGTAACGGATGAAGAATTAGCAAAAATTGAGGAAATTGTTAATCAAAAAATACGTGAAAATATTAAGTTAGACGAAAAACGAAATGTGCCAATTCAAGAGGCGGTAGCATCGGGTGCGACGGCAACTTTTGGCGAAAAATACGGTGATTTTGTAAGAGTAATTACTTTCGACCCTACGTTTTCGGTTGAACTTTGTGGAGGTACACATGTACCCGCAACAGGCGAAATCGGGATGTTTAAATTTGTAGCGGAAAGTTCGGTTTCTGCGGGTGTACGTCGTGTGGAGGCATATACGGGCGAGAAAGCCATGTCAGAAATCAATAAGCAATTAGCGATTATTGAGGAATTAAAAGAGCTTTTCAAAGGACAAAATGACATAGTGAAAGCGGTGAAAGCCTTGCAAGAAGAACGCAATGTTTTATCGAAAAAGATTGAGGTTTTAGAGAACGAAAAACTCCAAGAAGTCAAAGAAAGATTATACGCCAAAATTATTTCAGTAGGTGATATCAACATGATTGCGGAGGTCGTTGAAGTTCCCTCAGCCGATGCTTTGAAGCAATTGGCGTATGAATTAAAAGCAAAAATTGGTGATTTGTATTGTGTTCTGGGGGCAGAAGTAAACGGAAAGCCTCAGTTGGCAGTAATGATTGCCGAGAATTTAGTAGCCTTAAAAAACCTGAATGCAGGACAAATTATCAAAGAAATCGCTAAAGAAATCAAAGGTGGTGGAGGTGGTCAGCCATTCTTTGCAACGGCAGGTGGAAATGATGTTTCGGGACTTAAAAATGCAGTTGAGAAGGGGAAAAGTTTTGTTGCGTAATTAATAAAAATAAATTAATTTATTGAATATGACAACTGCTATTTTAAAATTTATAGACGAAGCCAAAAAGAATATTGAAGAATTTCTTGATTTTGCTGTTGAAAATAGTCTTTCAGTAGAGCAAATTGATAAACTTTTGGATGATTGTAATGAAATACTGAAACTCAAAAGCGATACGATAAAGTCTTTAAAGGGTGGTGAATAATAATTTTAAAAAATACTAATATGGTAACATTCAATTTTGAGGAATATTTCCGTAAACTGGGCGAAGCATCAGACGGACTTTCAAGGAGTTTTGTAAAAAGAGAGAAATTTCAATATTATGATTCTCTATCAAAAACAGAATAACAGGAGTTTAAAGATATTTCAAATGAATATCTTAGAAAACAACATTTGAAGTTTAGAGAACGAATAAATACAGCTAAACAAATGATGATAGAAGCAGGTATTCCGATTTCCTAATTACTCATTTTCTTTTCAAAAAAGCCCTAAAATTTTCGTTTTTAGGGCTTTTTATTTGTTAATAAATTAAGAAAAATGTAGGCTTTATATGAGATATGACACATTCTAAGTATTTTTGTATTCGTTTTTAACACAACCAAAATTTATACCGCCCCGCACAAACCGCTACAATCAGCGTTATTTAATAGTTCGTTTTTTAAACAGATTCATAACTATTTTTCAAAAGAGTTGATGATATTTTGATTGCTGAATGTTTTAGCCAAAATACATGTAATGAGTAATTAAAAATATGATAAAGTTTTTTTATAATGAAAAGTGGAAGGAATTTAGCTTGGGCTATAATTCCCAAAAGCGTTACGCCATTTCCTCATATGGTCGATTGATGAGTTTTATGGATAAATTTAAAGATGGACAAATCCTAAAAGGAAGTCTTACGAGCGGATATAATAGTTTCAGATATAGGATTTATGCCAACAAAAAGGTGATTAATCGGAATATACTTCTGCACAGAGTGGTGGCAGAACAGTTTTTGCCAAATGAAAATGAAGAAAAAATCTTTGTGATTCATTTAGATTTTGACAAAAACAATAATCGTGTAGAAAACTTGAGATGGGCAACTAAAGAGCAAATGGAGGTTCACAACAAAAAAAATCCCGCAGTCATTCAATCAATTAGCAATATGGTTGAGGATATTCATCAAGGGAAAAGATATAAATTGAATCCTTCTAAAGTATTGTTTATCAGGAACAAATTAGATGATCCCAATCGTAAAACACGCATGAAAATGTTGGCAAAACAATTTGATGTGAGCGAAATGCAGTTGTATCGAATTAAGCGGAGGGAGAATTGGGGGCATTTGAAAGACTGATAGGTTCGATGTTTGTTTTCTAATGTTCGATGTTTGTAATCCCATTTTTGCCTTTGTTGGAGAAAACGCCCATGAAGGCCACATTTTTTATAAATTGAGCATTAAAAAAGCCCTAAAAACGAAACTTTTTAGGGCTTTTTGCTTGTTGAATTTTAAATGCCCCAAGTCTCCTTAATATCTTCCTTAAACATTATAGAAGCTGTCCAAAAAATGAATTATTTTGGACAGCAAAAAACGCCATTTCTTTTCATCATTGACTATGAAATGAAACAGCCTTTTGTCTTAACTTTGGAAGAAGTTGAAGCGCAAAATGTCTTCTATAAAATCAATGATAAAACTAATTTCTCTTTTAGTAAAAGTTCATACGAAAAGCCTCTCTATTTGGAAAAATATCCTATCAGTTTCACTGAATATGAATATTCTTTTAATATTGTAAAAAATCATTTGTTAAGAGGAGATAGTTTTTTGACAAATTTGACCAAGCCTACTCCTATTAAAATTAATCTTAGTTTACAAGAAATTTTTCAAAGAAGTAGAGCTAAATATCAGTTGTATTTTCAAGATAAGTTTATCCTTTTTTCCCCCGAAATATTTGTTGAAATTCAAGACGGGATTATCTCTTCTCACCCCATGAAAGGTACTATTTCGGCGGACATTCCCGATGCAGAAAGAGTGATTTTGAATGATAAAAAAGAATTAGCCGAACACACTACCATTGTAGATTTAATCAGAAATGATATTTCGATGGTAGCGGAAAAAGTTTGGGTAGAAAGATTTAGATATTTGAGTCGAATACATACGCACGAGGGAGATTTATTACAAGTAAGTTCTGAAATTTGTGGTAAACTGCCTGATGATTATGCTGAAAATATTGGTACGCTTATTCACCAATTATTACCCGCTGGTTCAATTTGTGGAGCACCAAAACCTCAAACTTTGGCAATCATCAAAGAAGTTGAAAAATACGATAGAGGCTACTATACGGGTGTTTTTGGAATATTTGATGGTAAAAATTTAGACAGCTCTGTCATGATTCGTTTTATCGAAAAACAAAAAGATGGAAGCCTTATTTTCAAAAGTGGTGGAGGAATAACAGTTTTCTCTGACCCACTTCTGGAATATCAGGAAATGATTTATAAGGTTTATGTGGGAATCTGAAAATACCAATATGTTTGAAAAAGAAATATATACTTTTTTAAAAACTCATCAAATAAAATTTGAAGAAATTCCTTCATTTTCACTTTTCAAAGCCTATTTTTTACCTCAACACAAACTTTATTTACACTTAATTTCCCTCCAAAGATTCCAAGAATCAAATCTTGAAATTCATTATTTCCAAAATCTTTCTGAACAACAAAATGCCCTCGGATTTAGAATAATTCACCTCTGGGAAGATGTTTGGTTGAGCAAAAAAGAATTAGTTCAAGCACGCATTTTAGCTATGATTGGTAGGTTCAAAAGGCTTAATGCAAGACATGGTTTTATTGAAAGAATCGACAAACCAACTTGCGATAAGTTCCTGATTGACAATCACTTACAAGGTTATGTGAAAGCAAAGTTTAAGTATGGACTGTTTTTAAAACCTCAATATGCAGAGAAATATTTATCGAATAATTCAGCCGAAAAACAACTTGTAGGGGTTGCTACATTCAGCGGAGGACGATTAATGACAGAAGAAGCCCGTAGAGGACAACGTTCTTTTGAATTGCTTCGTTTTGCATCTTTACGGGGATATGCCGTAATGGGAGGAATGGATAAACTTTTGAAAGCCTTTGAATTAGAACATAATCCAGATGATATTATGACTTACACAGATAGAGATTGGTCGGATGGGCGGAGTTATGAAATATTGGGTTTTGAAAAGATTGAAAACACTGAGCCACAATCTTTTTTACTTGATAAGCGAACTTTTAAGCGACATTCCATAAAAGAAAATGAAGAAAATTCAATCAAAATTTTCAATGCTGGAAGCATAAAATATATTCGTAAAAAAGTAAAAAATCTTCCTCTGAATCAAAGAAAGACTTTTTATTAAAATTTTTCAAAATGGTTAAACCATTAATTTGCTTTCAGGGAAGGTAGCATATCTGTTGTACATGGTAAATTAAAAAATTTTGCCCCAGCAAGTGGCATATCAAATAAATGGTTAGTAACTTTTTCATATTCCAAAAAT
>JANPIG010000649.1:0-2820 GCA_031424875.1 Cytophagales bacterium | reverse complement strand
TACGGCAAAAGATGAAAATATTATGCTTCAAGTAATGCTGACGAAAGGAGAAGCTGAAAAAGGTAATCCCAATAATACTTTAAAGGGGAATTATTTTGAGAAATCTGTTAAGTTGAAGATTATTGAGTGATAGTGGTTTGTAACAAAATATTACCTTTCTGCCTACCTGTTGCATTAGATTTTATCGTAATTTTGCGAAATGAAATTCTTTTCAATCATATTCTCTTCATACTTGCTCATCCTTTCGTGTCTGCCCTGTGGTGATACGCAGGACTGTAAAGTATTGGATAATGGAAAAGAAATTTTTGCTCAAAATAATCACCACGACCATCGGGAGGATACTGAGTCGTGTTCTCCTTTTTGTACTTGTGCTTGTTGTGGGTCAACTATTGTTTTTAATTTTCAATGTCCTGTTTTAATAACAGACAATACCTCTTCCTTTTTTCCTCTGACTGAGAGAATCATCCTAAAAAATGACTCTTTTGCTTCTAATTTCTACGGAAATATTTGGCAACCGCCCAAAATCTAACTATTGATATTTTACTGTTTTTAACTAATACTGATAAACTTATTTCAGTATGGTTTTCTGTATTTCAACAAAATTTAGATTCAATAAATGTTAGATAAAATCATTCATTTTTCCATCAATAATAAATTTATTGTGGGATTATTCACGTTGGCGTTGGTGTTGGTAGGGATTTACAATTTAAGCCGTTTGCCCATTGATGCCCTACCCGATATTACCAATAATCAGGTACAAGTCATTACCACCGCTCCTACCTTGGCAACCCAAGAGGTAGAACAATTTATCACTTATCCCATCGAACAAACGATGAAAACGATTCCCAAAATCGTTGAAATGCGTTCTTTTAGTCGTTTTGGATTGAGTGTGATTACCCTTGTTTTTGAGGAAAACGTAGATATTTATTGGGCAAGGCAACAAATGAGCGAAAAGCTAAAAGATGCCGAAAGACTTATTCCCAAAGGAACGGGAATTCCCGAATTAGCCCCCATTAGTACAGGTTTGGGCGAAATTTACCAATACGTTATTTACGCTAAAAAAGGCTTTGAAAATAAATTCGATGCCTCAAAACTTCGTAGTATTCAAGATTGGGTGGTTAAACCGCAATTATTAGGAACGCCAGGCATTGCCGAAGTAACCACCTTGGGCGGAAGTCTGAAACAGTATGAAATAGCGGTACAGCCCGACCGACTTAAAAGTATGAATGTGACCATCACAGACATTTTTGATGCTCTTGAAAAAAACAACGAAAATACGGGTGGGGCATACATTGATAAACAGCCGTATGTTTATTTCATTCGGGCGTTGGGAATGGTGAAAAACATACCTGATATTGAAAAAATTGTAATTAAAACCAATAACGGCATTCCCATTTTAATACGAGATGTTGCCAAAGTACAGGAAGGTTCAGCTTTGCGATACGGTGCTGTTACCAAAGATGGCAAAGGGGAAGTTGTGGGTGGAATGGTGCTGATGCTCAAAGGCGAAAACTCATCGGCAGTCGTGAAACGGACGAAGACAAAGGTTGAACAAATCCGAAAATCATTGCCCGAAGGAGTGGCTCTCGAACCTTTCATCGACCGTACAAAATTGGTAAATAATGCCATTGGAACGGTTGAGACCAATCTTTTGGAAGGTGCTTTGATTGTAATTTTCGTATTAGTATTGCTTTTGGGCAATTGGCCAGCGGGTTTAATTGTGGCTTCCGTCATTCCTTTGGCATTGCTTTTTGCGGTAATAATGATGAACCTTTTTGGCGTGAGTGGCAACTTGATGAGTTTGGGAGCCATAGATTTTGGACTTATTGTGGACGGTGCTGTTATCATTGTAGAAGCCGTTATTCATCGACTCCATCAAAACAAAGAGGGCAAATTAGATAGCCAACAAATGGACGATGAAGTGCTTCATGCCGCTACTAAAATCAGAAGTAGTGCCGCCTTTGGCGAAATCATTATTTTGATTGTGTATTTACCAATTTTAGCATTGGTCGGAACGGAAGGAAAAATGTTTAAACCAATGGCACAAACGGTGTCCTTTGCCATTTTGGGGGCTTTTATTCTTTCTCTAACTTACGTTCCAATGGCTTCGGCTTTGTTTTTGAGTAAAACGATTAGTCATAAAAAGAATATTTCGGATAAAATTATCGACTTTATTTATCGCTTTTATCATCCTATTTTAGAAAAAGCCCTAAAACTTAAAGCAATAATTCTAACCATTGCTGTTACCTTATTTTTAGTGGCGTTATTTGTTTTCAGTAGAATGGGAGGCGAATTTATCCCAACGTTGGAAGAAGGTGATTATGCGATAAATTTCAGAAATGCAGGAGGAAGTTCATTGAACATGAGCATTGAAACGTCAACAAAATTGGAAAAAATATTGAAAAATAAGTTTCCAGAAGTTGTTGAAGTAGTGTCTAAAATTGGTTCTGCCGAAATCCCGACCGATCCAATGCCCATAGAAACAGGGGATTTAATTATTATTCTAAAAGACAAAAAGGAATGGACAACGACCAAAGATTTTTATGCCCTGGCTGAAATGATGAAAACCGAAATATCTCAAATTCCAGGGGTTAGCTTTGAAGTTTCCCAACCTATCCAAATGCGTTTCAATGAATTAATGACGGGTGTAAGAAGTGATGTCGCCATTAAAATTTTTGGAGAAGATTTAGAAAAATTAGCGGCTACTGCCAATTCCGCTATCGGTTTAATTGGAAATATTGAAGGCGTTGCAGACATCAAAGCCGAGCAAGTGACTGGAATGCCACAGATTACGGTGCGTTATAATCCTGATAAAATGGC
>JANPIG010000648.1:0-2978 GCA_031424875.1 Cytophagales bacterium | reverse complement strand
GGCTAATCTCGCTATCTCTTGCATCGCTGCTGACCCTGCAGATACTCAAAACTTTTATGTAGGCACGGGTGAGGGATGGTTCAATGGTGACTCACAGCAAGGAGCAGGTATTTGGAAAAGTAGTAACGGAGGGACAAATTGGTCTCAATTGCCTTCTACTGCCAGCAATACTGATTTTAATTATGTTCAAAAAATAGTTGTCAATAGTGTGGGCGTAGTCTTTGCTGCTACCCAAGGAGGTGTTTATAAGTCTATTGATGGTGGAACTACTTGGACAATGAGTCTAAAACCAAGCACCTTTGCCCCAACACCTGTTACTAATTTTGCCGCAGACTTAGAAATAGGTACTGATGGCATTGTTTACGCCTCTTTTGGAAGAGTTTTTTCACAAGGAAGTAGAATTTTTAAAACTGCTGATGTTGGTGCAACTTGGACTCAGATAACCTCTGATGCCACACAATATCGTACTGAAATTGCCTTAGCCCCTTCTACCTCAGGTGCTTCCCAAGTGATTTATGCCATTACGCAGTCCAGTGGCTTCACCACTACATGGTTAAGAAAATCAACGGATGCGGGGCTCACTTGGACAGACGCAACACCTTCTTCAAGCCTAACGGGCAGCCAGGCT
This sequence comes from Cytophagales bacterium, assembly GCA_031424875.1. GTDB lineage: Bacteria > Bacteroidota > Bacteroidia > Cytophagales > Spirosomataceae > Arcicella. Next base: position 2,350 of record JANPIG010000648.1, on the reverse strand, counting down.
TGGTATGATTTAATTTTGGCAGTAAAGCCCGATAACCCCAATATTGTCATCGGAGGAGGAAATGTTATTGGGCGTACTACAGATGGCTCAACATGGATAACAAGGGGATATTATGCTGAAGGACTTCATCCAGACCATCATGCCATTGTTTTTCGTCCAGGCTATCCTAACGAAATCATCAATGGAAATGATGGAGGCGTTTATTATTCACCTGATTATGGAAATGCAACTACCGTTACTCCCACATTTAATCTTAGAAATAATGGTTTCAACGTAACGCAATATTATGGTGCTGCCATCAAAAATATTGCTGGTGATGGATACATTCTGGCAGGAGCACAAGACAATGGAACACATAAAATAACTTCTTCTTTAAATACGATTGGAGGCGGTATGCAAGTAACGGGAGGGGATGGGATGTTATGTTTTATTGACCAAGACCAACCCAACTATCAAATAACTTCATATCAGAACGGGGTTTATAATTTTTACAATGCCGCCACTAATTCTGTTACCAATCTAAATACAAGTGGTTCTCAATTTATCGGACCTGCCGACTATAACAGTAGTCAAAATGTACTTTACGCAGAAAGAAATGCTACTGCTATAAACCGTGTTTCAGGGATTGGAGGAGCAACTTTCACAACTGTCATAAATCATATCTCTGTGGGAGGAACTTCCCTGATAAGATGTGGGCTTACAGACAATACATTATTCGTAGGAGGGCAAAATGGAAACATCATCAAAATTGTAAATGCTGGAAATATTGGCGGAACCCAAGCTATTACCACTATAGCTACGGGTTTTAGTGGAGTAGTTTCTTGTGTTGAAATTGGAGCAACCGAAGATGAATTATTAGTAACTCGTTCAAACTATGGTATAAAATCTGTGCATTATACCACTGACGGCGGAACAACTTGGATAAGCAAAGATGAAGTAAGTTATGGCTTACCTGATATCCCTATTCGCTTTGCTTTATTTAACCCAAACAACAGAAAACAGGTACTTTTAGCCACCGAATTAGGCATTTTTTCAAGCAGCGACATAACACTAACTAACCCAGGGTGGGAACCTACTAATGCGTCGTTAGCAAATGTTAGTTGCTATATGCTACGCTATCGTGCCTCCGATGGTACTATCGCCGTAGCCACGCACGGCAGAGGGATTTATACTACTAACTTTTGTGCTTACGCAACCCTAAATTCGCCTTCTTCCAATACCGTTTGTAGCAATCAAGTCTTTAATTATACCGCTACGACAGCATCAATGGGTACATTTACTTTTTCTTGGACAAGGGCAGCCATAGCAGGAATCAGTAATGCGGCAAGTAGTGGAAATAACGCTAATATTAGTGAAACGTTGATTAATACAACCACAGAACCCATAACGGTAACCTATCTTTTCACCATTAGTCCGAACCCTTGCGGAGCATTGGTGCAACAGGCTGTTAATGTAACTGTCAATCCAACCGTAACACCAACAGTTGCCTCATACACCGTTTGTCAAAATGCTTCTGTACCAAGTGGGGAAGGTTTAGTAGTTCCTGCTTTGAAAAGTAAAACGATTAATGGATTATTGACTACTTCTTCACCTACATACGTGAGGGCAGATGGAAATAATGCTACGGTCTATGTGTCCTCGGGCGTCAATGCTTATTACCAGACATTCACTTTCGTAGCTTCAGTTTCTGGCAGTGCAAGTTTTGAAACTATTGATGCAAGTCTTTCAGGTTCAGACTCTTACGATACCTATATGAGTTTGTATGAGACCTCTTTTAATCCCGCTGCTCCTGCTACTAATTTTCTAATTGGAGATGATGATAGTGGTACCTTGCAATACGCTTCAAGAATAACTGGAAACCTCGTGGCAGGAACAACTTATATTATTGTAATAAGTACCTACTCATCAGGCATTACGGGTACCTTCACGATAGAATCTACTCCACCCGTATTTGCAGGGGGCATTAATAATTGGTACACCGCCGCTTCAGGTGGTTCTGTTTTAACAACGGGGGATATCTTTAACCCCATTGGTTTAGCAGGTTCGGGCATTATAAATACCGCCACTGCCGGCACAACCAATTTTTATGTAGCCAATGCTCTTTATCCAACTTGTCGTACCTCAGCCACTTTTACGATTAGTTCAGTCACGGCTACGGCAAGTAGTAATTCACCCGTAAACGTAGGGGGGAATATTAATTTAACTGCTATTGCCACCGCTACAAGTTTTACTTGGACAGGGCCAAATTCATTTACCTCCACGGCTCAAAATCCAATAATTCCTTCGTCAACTTTGGCAATGACAGGAATTTATTCCGTAACGGCAAGTTCCCCAGGAGGGACTTGTTTGG
>JANPIG010000647.1:0-6178 GCA_031424875.1 Cytophagales bacterium | reverse complement strand
ACAGGTGCGCAGATTGATATAGCGGGTTCGGCAAAACTGACAACCGTTGAAACTATTAAAGTGAGGGTAAAATCAGTAGCAATTTTTGCTAATAACCCTAAGGCTTGTAAGTCCAGAGAGGCATCGGATGAGGTAACAATTTTGGTAAACCCTTTGCCAACCACGCCCAATATCACAGCAAACGGACCTTTAACTTTCTGTCCAGATTCTACGGTTACGCTTACTTCAACCGATTCACCGACTGGAGTTTATAAGTGGATAAATGCAAAAGATAATTCAGAATTTAATACCAGCAAAACTGTTCGTATTGATACTACCAGCAAGTTTTTTTACACTAAATTCCCAGAAAAAGTGGGGAGATTTTACGTCAGAACCATCAGTGATAAAAGTTGTGTTTCTGATACCTCCAGAAATGTTATTATTACCGTGCGTAATGCTCCAGAAGTTGCCAGTATTGCTGCTAATCCCCGTTCAGCAACGGTTTGTTTTGGTGGGAAAGTATTATTAGAGGCATTGATTTCTAATGGCAATATATCAAAATATAGCTGGAGAGATGAAAGCAATCAGCAAGAAGTTTCGACTGAGCGGGAAGTTCCGGTAATTAAGTCAGGCTCATTTAGTGTAAGAATTAGAGACGCTTTCGGATGCTTTGCTGCTTATTCACCTCCTATAAAAGTTTCCATTAATTCACTGCCCGATAAACCAACGCTTTCCCTTGTCAAACCAAAAGTATTTTGTGAAGAAGATAGCGTGGTGGTACAAGCAAGTGAAGCAAGCACAACAAAAGGCAATCGTACTTTATACGCTTGGATTGTAGATGGACAAACCGTTTTAGAAACATATTCACGAACTTTCTCTTATAAAAAAGTAGGGGTAATTTCGGTAGCTTTGACGGACTCAAACGGTTGTAAAGCCGCTGCTGTTTCAGACACAATTCGTACTACGGTAAATCCTTTGCCTAACTCACCAACCATTACGGTGCGGGGGGCAAATCCTTTCTGTGCGGATAAAAATGTGGCTTTGAATGCTGTAGGAGCCAATGGCTTAACTTATAAATGGAGTACAGGGGCCACTACACAGACCATTACTACCAATACAGCAGGAACAATAACTGTCCAAGCCATCAATGGCTTTGGGTGTTTATCCAAACCGTCTCAACCCGTTTTGATACGAGTAAATCCATTACCATCAGCTCCTAAATTAACAGCAAATGGTGATGTTACTTTTTGTGAAGGTTCAAGAGTTCGTATTGTTTCGTCGAGTGCATTTAAAGCTTATTGGTTTAGAAGTACATCAGACTCTATTGGTTTAGGCGAGGATAATACGTCAATTTTTGCCTCAAAATCTGGAAGTTATTTTGCCAAAGTACAAGATGATAATGGTTGTATATCGTTAGCTTCTGCTCCAATTACGGTAGATTCAAGACCAAATCCAACGCCTACCGTTATTAAGCAGATAGGCTCTTTTACCCTTGATGCTCAGGGACTTGGCGATGAAAATGGCTATTTGTGGAGGTATAACGGCGACTTGCAAAGAGACCTAACAACTCGATTAATAAAGGCTAAAAAAGATGGTAATTATCAAGTTCAAGCGAGTATTACTTATACGGGTGTAAATATTACAGGAGGAAAATTAGTCTGTTATTCAAAGGTTTCTGATGCTCTAAAATATGAACAAGATATTAGCTTTGAAGGTATAAGTATTTTCCCAAATCCAAGTGCCGATGGGGTGATTAATATAGAAGCAATAGAAGATTTAATTGGAACGAAAATCATGATTTATGACCTTTTCGGACGAGTTATGGCTGAATATACAATTGATAAATTCAATACCTTAAAAAGAATTGAACTTCCAAATCTTCAAGGAACTACCTATATTGTAAAAATTAGCTCTGGTGGATTGGAAAAAACTCGTAAAGTGCTGATTTTTTGATCATTATAATGGGGATAAAAAAAATCTCCATAGTTTCCATAGGTTGAAATCTATGGCTATATAAGAACCGAGCCTACGGCTCTTTGTATTGTTGTATTTTTTTCATTTTCAACGAAACAGCCGTAAGCTCGGTTATCTTGTAGCCATAAATTTTAATCCACGGAATTTGTTTGAATTCGAGTAGTATAAAAGCAAACGTATAATGTTTGCCTCAATCAATTTTTCCCTACACATTAGCTACTCTAAAAGGCTGCACCTCAAACTTAACCCAAACCTTTTGTTGAATATATGGTTCATGATCTATCCAATTTTGGAGTGCTGATGGATGTTCAAATTGTAAAATCATGGTTGAGCCAATCATCTTCCCTTCGTCGTTCAGCATTGCCCCACCGAAAATAAAATTTCCATTTTCTTTCAGTTTTTTTGCCCCTTCCAAGTGAAAAGGTCTTACGTTCATACGCCTATCCAAGGCATTTTCATCAGTGCCATCATAGGCAGTAATTAAATATTGATTCATAGATTTTTATAAATATGGCTTTAATGAGACAAAAATATTATTTAATGGTGACTTTCTTGTAAAATTTTGTCTTAATATAGTTTCACAACTGATTCATTGCGAATAAAACACTTTTTAGACGACTCTATATTGATTTTTATAACAAGTTCTTAATTAATTACCATTTGTTATGTTAAGTTATGCTTAAAATATTGTTTTTTTGGCATAATTAGCAACAATTAGCCATAATATAATATATAAATTCTCAAATAATCCGCCAAATCTATCAACTATCCATGACTAAAAATTTTATTGAATTTATCAGCCAAATTACTACTTTTACCGATGAAGAGATGGGGCTTGCTAAATCGTTATTTAATGAAAGACCTTTAAAAAGAGGAGATTTTTGGATTCGAGAAGGTGAATTTAAATCAGACTTAGTTTTTATCAATAAAGGTATGCTTAGAGCTTATTTTATCAAGTCTGAAATTGAAAAAACTTTTGATTTAGTAATTGAAAATCAGATAATTACTTCTGCTAATTGTTATACATTAGGACTACCAAGTAATTACTATATTCAAGCCGTAGAAGACTCATTTGTCTCTACTATTTCTAAAGAAAATTTAGAAGTATTATTTACTCATACTTCCAAATGGGAAAGAGTAGGACGCATTGTGGCGGAAACTTATACGATTGAGCAAGAAGACCGTATTCGTTCATTTGTAGCAGAAACTGCCCAAGAGCGTTACGCAAATCTTGCTCAAAATCAGCCCGAATTATTACAAAGAACTCCACAAATTTACTTAGCCAATTATTTAGGAATTACTCCTCAGTCTTTGAGTCGTTTACGAAGAAATATTGTAACTAATCACGCATAGATATTAGAAAGGCTAATAGGAAGAAGGGAGAAATGGAATTAGTGAAAAACTTTCCATTTCTCCCTTTTCCCCTTCTTCCTATCTCCTTCTATCAGTCCCCTTAAACCGAAAGAATCACTTGCTCGATAATATCACAGGCCTCATTCATTTGGTCTTTTGTAATGATTAAAGGCGGCGCAAAACGGATTTTATTTCCATGGGTTGGCTTGGCTAAAAGTCCGTTATTTTTAAATTCTACGCATATATTCCAAGCCAAATCACTTTCTTCGTCAGTGTTTACTTCAATGGCATTGAGAAGTCCTTTGCCTCTTACCTTCGTAATCAAATCTGGACGTTTCGCTATCAAATCGGTCATTCTTTTTCTGAAAAGTTGTCCCATTTCTTCAGCATTTTCTGCCAAATTTTCATCTTGAACGACCTTTAAGGCAGCCATCGTAACGGCACAGGCTAATGGATTTCCCCCGTAAGTTGAGCCATGTTCGCCTGGTTTAATAGTAAGCATGATTTCATCTCGACAAAATACTGCCGAAACTGGATACATTCCGCCCGAAAGTGCTTTGCCCAAAATCAAAATATCAGGCTGAAAATACTCATGGTCGCAAGCCAAACGTTTACCCGTGCGAGCAATTCCTGTTTGTACTTCGTCGGCAATGAAAAGAACGTTTTTTTCACGGCACATTTCATAAGCCTTACGCAAATATCCTTCATCTGGAACCACAACACCTGCTTCGCCCTGGATTGGCTCTACCATAAAACCAGCCACATTTGGGTCTTTTAAAGCTTCTGCAAGTGCTTCCAAATCATTGTAAGGAATAATCTCATAACCCTTCAAAAGGGGGCCATAATCTGAATAACTGGATGGGTCAGTAGATGATGAAATGGCAGCAATAGTTCTTCCCCAAAAATTGCCAGCAGCATAAATGGTTTTGGCTTGGTCTTTAGCAATCCCTTTGACTTTATAGGCCCATTTGCGAGTTAATTTTAAGGCAGTTTCCCCACCTTCTGCGCCTGAATTCATCATCAAGACTTTATCGTAACCGAAATATTCGCAGAGAAATTTTTCACAAATCCCTAACTGATTACTATAAAAGGCACGAGATGTCAGCGTTAGTTTCTGAGCCTGTTCAATCATGGCCTGTACGATTTTTGGATGGCAATGTCCTTGGTTTACAGCACTATACGCTGAAAGAAAATCGAAATATGGTTTATTTTCAACATCCCAAACCATTACGCCCTGCCCTCTTTGAAGGACAACTGGCATGGGATGATAATTATGAGCTCCGAAGCGGTCTTCGAGTTGCATAGCACGGGCAGATGCCGATGCGTAATTTTGTTCTATGGAAATCATGATGTTTTTTGAAATAAAGGCACAAAGGAGCAAAGTCGCAGAGTGTATGATGGAGAATAATATTTAAATGATTTTATCTGAATTTGGATTCTTGGGATAAATGGATGGTGGCCTTGTGGAAAAAAAAAATTCTTCCAAATCCTAAAATCTCCTAATCTGAGGAATTCAAGTTCAGATAGAATATTTTTCGCCTTTAATGGTGTTTTTACCAACAAATCGGACGAAACCTTAATCCCAAATTACCTAATTCCCAAAACCCCCAAATAGACTAATTACGTACAGTATTTGTACTAAAACAGAAAGGATACGATGAATTTTGCAGAAATGCCCATAGAGCGATCCCGTAGAGAATACACGACTATTCACAGCCTTACCTGAAGGCTGGGAAATAGATGAGTATTTAGGATAAAGTTCGCTCATTAAAATAATAATTTATAGGTCAAATTTACGATAATTTGAACATTTTTCCAACATATCAGTTGAGATAATACATTGCTTAATATTTGCATCTTTTCATAAAACATGGCTATTTTTACAAAAAAAAAAGATAAAAACTTTAGAAACGGCTTAATGCCCGAAGACTATTATCTGACTCCCGAAGGCTTTATGGTTTTTACCGAAATTTACCATAAAAAGCGGGGGTATTGTTGCAAAAATGGTTGCCGTCACTGTCCTTATGGTTTTTTGAAAGCCTAATTTCCAATCTTCCAATTTCTCTAAAAAACCTTCCACCTATAAATCAAAATTCTATATACTTCGAATGGCATAAATTTGTAAGTCACGTGCTGCATAAGGCTCGCAATTTTACTCTGTTTTAAATATAAATCTCATTGTAATCAATATTTTTTTGATTTTTCTAATCATTTATCGTAGATTTTTCCAAACCCATCTTACACTTTCTTGAAACAACTTCTGTATCTTTACTCATAGAAATATTCATACTCAAAACTCATTTACTTACAACAAAACTATGTCCACAGGATTAGACTCTCTTACCAAAACCAAAATCAATACTTGGCTTGCTGGCCACTATGATGCTGATACTAAAGCCAAAATCCAACAATTATTGGATGATAATAAAGAAACCGATCTCACAGATTCTTTCTACAAAGATCTCGAATTCGGTACGGGCGGAATGCGTGGCGAAATGGGCGTGGGTAGCAACCGTATGAATAAATACACAGTTGGCAGTGCCACACAAGGCTTTGCCAATTATTTAAACATGAATATTCCTGAGGGAAATATTAGCGTTGCCATTGCTCATGATTCACGGAATAATTCACCTTATTTTGCTCGAGTTGCGGCAGATATTTTTTCGGCTAATGGTATTAAAGTATTCTTGTTCAAGGAATTGCGCCCAACTCCCGAATTATCTTTTGCTATTCGCCATTTGGGTTGTCAGGGTGGCTTGGTGGTTACGGCTTCGCATAACCCCCGTGAGTATAATGGGTACAAGGCATACTGGAATGATGGCTCACAGGTAGTAGCCCCACATGATAAAGGTATTGTAGCAGAGGTAAATAA
>JANPIG010000646.1:0-2131 GCA_031424875.1 Cytophagales bacterium | reverse complement strand
ATATTGACAGCATTAAAACCTAACTTATGGGCTTTTTCAATTTCTTTCACTCCTAAATCATCTTCTTTTTCGTCAATATTTACTAAGACTAAAGCCAAATATCGCTGATTATCTTGAGCAATAACTTGCTGATTTACAAATAGATATAAGAGTATGAGTATCTTTTTTAACATAGTTTTTCGTATTTAATAACCCTTCATCAAATCAACATTATTCATCAATTCTTCACCAATTTCAAACCTGTGTAAATTACTCAAAAAGAATTTTACTTTCTCTGATGCCTCTTCAGACCAACCTCCTGATGAATGTTGGGTTAAAAGTACATTTCGCATTTCCCAAAGTGGGCTATTTTCTGGCAAAGGTTCTTTTTCAGTAACGTCTAATACTGCCCCCATTATTTTATTTTCTTGTAATAATTTAATTAAAAATTCTTCATCAACGGCTGAACCCCTGCCTACGTTCACGAATAATGCAGTAGATTTCAATTGACATAAGTATTGTTGATTCAAAAGTCCAATCGTCTCTTTAGTCTCTGGCAATGCGGCAACCAAAATATCAGTCTCAGGCAAATAATCAGAGAGTTGCGTGATAGTTTTAGAATTTAGAATTGTGGTATCACATTGAAATCCTGATAATAAATCTTTGATTTTAAGACCAATTGCCCCACTTCCCAAAATCAAGACTTTTGATTTGTTTAGTACATGTAAAGTTGCTCGTAAGGGTACACCTACCCAGTTCTTTTCAGATTGTAAACGAGCTAAATGGTCAATTCGTCTATACATTCCTAAAATTCCGGCAATTGTTGTTTCCGCAACTGACTGACCAAAAAACCCTTTTAGATTAGTTAATTTGAAATGATAATCTGTCAATTTTTGAAATGGGTCCAGTCCCGTAGAGTTTAATTGAAGCCATTGCAAGGTTTTATTATTTGCCAGCCAGTCAAGCGGCGGATTTCCATAACAAATTTCACAAGTACGAAATTGTTCTTCTCTTTGCTCTAAAGGCAATTCTTCACCAATAATCAGATGGTGCTTTGCTGACAGAGAAGCTTTAAACTGCTGAACTTGAGTTTCAACGAAAGGAGTATAAATGTATATTTTCATGTTAATATGTACCACAGGCTTCAACCTGATTTTTATTGATTTGACAAAAATTGCCACAGGTTTTAGCTTTTCCTTTTCACGAATACTGGCTAAAGACAGGTGTACTCCTTGTCAGTTTATTAAATAATTCACGCAAAATTGGCAAAAATATTGCCCAAAACTGTCAATCTGTCATAAAAAAAGCCTAAAAAATCTACTGGCATTAAGATTGATGAATTTATGGAAAATCGAATTAGGAACAAAATAGATATTGAATGATTTAAGCGTAAAATTTAAATTTTCTATCTAATCTATTTTACCTATTGAGGAATAATGATGAGGTAGATATTAATGGATTTAAGCGCAAAACCTTTACCTTCTATCTTTTTTATAGTTTCTATGTGGTTACAAAACTTATTCAAAAAAATAAAATAATAAACAAAATGGGAAAAATTATCGGTATTGACTTAGGAACAACCAACTCTTGCGTAGCCGTAATGGAAGGTAACGAACCAGTCGTAATCGCTAACTCAGAGGGTCGTCGCACCACGCCTTCAATCGTTGCATTTTTAGATAATGGCAATGGAGAACGTAAAGTAGGAGATGCTGCAAAACGTCAGGCTATTACAAACCCTAAAAATACTATTTCGTCAATTAAACGCTTCATGGGTAAGCGTTATACTGATGTTGGAAGCGAATTAAAAACGATTGCTTACACCGTTGAGCAAGGTTCAAACGATACGCCACGTGTTCGTATTGGCGACCGTCTTTATACGCCACAAGAAATCTCGGCTCAGATTCTTACGAAAATGAAGCAAACTGCCGAAGACTATTTAGGGCAAACCGTTACTGAGGCTGTTATTACAGTGCCAGCCTATTTTAACGATGCTGAACGTCAGGCTACAAAAGAAGCGGGTCAGATTGCTGGATTAGAAGTAAAACGTATCATCAACGAACCAACCGCTGCCGCTTTGGCGTATGGTTTGGACAAAGGTGGTAAAGATATGAAAATTGCCGTTTTCGACTTAGGTGGCGGTACTTTTGATATT
>JANPIG010000645.1:0-8330 GCA_031424875.1 Cytophagales bacterium | reverse complement strand
CAAATATTTCCTGTACAAACAAATAAAATCTTTAACATATTTATTTACCACATAGGTAGGTTAGGGAGGATAGTTACGAAATATGAGTTATGAAATGTGATATATTATATACGAATGAATCAAAAATGTTGTTACATTATTATTAATTGCTTAATTCAAAATTATTCACTCAATCCTCTAATCGTAAACTTTTCAATACAAATATACAAAAAGGTGAAAGGATTAGATTTTAATGGTTTTGATTTTGTTAAAACTGACCTTTCCTCGCATTATTTTTCTTAAATTGCATTTTATTTTCAAAAACAACAAACGTCATGAAAAACCTAATTTTATCATTTTCAATTATAGCTCTGTTGGCGAGTTTTAAACCTGCTGATAAAAATCCAACCAAAAATACTAAACTAAAAGCCGATGCCGACAATGGTGGCTTAACATTGCCCAAAGGCTTTGGAGCATTGGTCGTATCAGAGGGTGTGGGCAAAGCTCGCCATATTGCGGTGAGCGAAAAAGGCGATATATATGTCCGTCTCAGCAAATTGAAAGATGGCAAAGGTACTATCATTTTAAAAGATACCAACGGCGATGGCAAAGCTGACGAAACCAAAGGATTTGGTAATTTTGTAGGAACGGGTATTGTACTTGGCAACGGGAATATGAACGCTTCCTCTGAAACTTCTGTAGTTCGTTATCCGATGACAAATGTCTCTACAGACGAATCTAATCCAGAAACCATAGTTACAGGTTTGGAATTGTACGGTGAACACGGCACGAAGTCTTTGGCTCTTGATGATAAAGGACATCTTTATGTAACCTTCGGGGCTCCTTCAAATGCTTGTCAGGAAAAGAATCGTACAAAAGGCTCAAAAGGAATGATGCCTTGCCCAATTTTGGATTGGCACGGAGGCGTGTGGCAGTTTGATGCCAATAAGAAAAACCAAAAACATTCAGACGGTTTTCGCTATGCAACGGGCATCAGAAATATCGTAGGAATTGACTGGAATAAGCAACAAGGGGAATTGTACGCCATGCAACACGGGCGTGATCAATTAACAACCCTTTATCCAGAAATGTATAATGCCGAACAAAGCGCAGAACTACCATCGGAGGAGTTTTTATTGGTAAAAAAAGGTTCCGATTTCGGCTGGCCCTATTGTTACCATGACCGTTTTCAGAAAAAGAAAATTCTTTCTCCTGAGTACGGCGGAGACACCAAAACTCAAGGACTTTGCGAGGGAAAAGATAAGCCTATTATGGCATTTCCAGCACACTGGGCACCTAATGCTTTGATGTTTTATACAGGAAATATGTTGCCCGCCAAGTACAAAAATGGTGCATTTATTTGCTTTCATGGCTCGTGGAATAGAGCTCCATTGAAGCAGGGAGGCTATTTCGTAGCTTTTGTGCCTTTTGGAAAAGACGGTAAACCATCTGGGGATTATGAGGTTTTTGCCCAAGGCTTTGCGGGTGGTCCAGAAGTTAAACAACCCAACGATGCCAAAGCCCGCCCCATGGGTTTAGCCCAAGCACCAGACGGTTCAATCTTGATTACGGATTCAGTGAAAGGGAAGGTTTGGAGAGTTATTTATCAGTAAAACTTCGGTGAAAAGTTCACGGTAAAAGGTAAACAGAGTTGACAGTAAATCCTTATAGGTTTCAAAAACCTATAAGGATTGTTTTATAATAATTATATGAAATACATTATCACAATATCGTTACTGACTTTCCTAATAAGTTCAGCCATGATTCAACAAAAGCCCAAACAGGCTAAGTTGAAATATTCTAAAATTACAAAAATAAAGAAGCAAGTTATTAAAAATCAACCACTTGCAGATTCTGGAAAGATTATTTATGAAACTTACTGCCTGTCTTGTCATCAAGAAGATGGTAGCGGTGTGCCGGGCATGAATCCGCCTTTAATCAAGACAGATTGGGTTTTGGGGGATTCCAACCAACTGATTAACGTAATTTTGAAAGGATTTAAGGGTGTAGAAATTAATGGGGAAACTTATTCTAACGAAATGCCATCGCACGATTTCTTAACGGATAAACAAATTTCAGAAGTGCTAACCTACGTGCGTAAAAGTTTTGGTAATAAAGCGGGGGCAATTAGTGTGGAAGAGGTGAAAAAACAAAGGGGGAAGTAATATACCACGGAAGTCCGTTCCGTGCATTGGACTATTCTGCACGAAACGAACCTCCGTGCTACTTTAAATGCAAAATACGAAAAAACAATTTTTTATCGGTGCGGCTTTGGTGGTGATTGGCTCCGTACTTTTTGCGGGAAAAGCCGTTTTGGTTCGCTACAATTATATTCATTTCAAGGTAGATACTGTTCCACTTTTGGCTCTTAGGATGTTATTTTCTGCTCCTTTTTACGCCGTGATTCTCTATTTTCAAAACAGAAAACAATCAGATGTTCCCAAGCTCACCGGCAAAGAATGGCTCTGGATGTTGGCAATTGGTTTGGTGGGTTATTACTTAGCTGCTTTCTTCGATTTTTGGGGATTGAAGTATATTACTGCCAGCGTAGAAAGGCTTATTCTATTTATTTACCCTACATTAGTGGTAATTATCTCCGCTATTTTTCTAAAAAAACCAATCTATAAAATTCAGTATATTGCCTTGATTATCACATATTTAGGCGTAGCAGTTTCTTTTATTCCCGACTTTCAGATGGGCTTGCAAAAGGATTTAATCATTGGCTCAACATTGGTTTTTTTAAGTTCTTTAACGTATGCTTTATACCTGATAGGTTCGGGTGAAATGATTCCGAAAATAGGCTCTTTACGGTTTACTTGTTATGCCATGCTGATTTCTACGGTCATGGTGATTTTGCATTATTTTGTTAGTGTTGGCGGAAACCTATTTACCTATCAATCAGAAGTTTACTGGCTTTCAATCGTTATGGCAGTCTTCACAACGGTCATTCCATCATTTTTGATTTCAGATGGAATCAAAAGAATTGGTTCGGGCAATGCCTCTATCATTGGAAGCATCGGACCCATTGCCACCATCATTATGGCAAATATCTTTTTGGGAGAACTCATCAATTCATGGCAAATCATTGGCACGTTTGTGGTGCTGGGAGGGGTTTTGATGATTTCTTGGAAAGGAAAGAAGTAAGTCCTATTTCAAAACATCAACATCCAATTTACAAATAGCCCCCTTCCCTCCTACTGCCCAAATGCCATTGCCCGAAATACTGATGGCGTGAAAGGCGGATTTGTCAATCATCTTCCACGATTTGCCAAAATCTTTTGAATAACAATTGCCTGAGGGTCCCACGGCTATCAGGCATTTCTTTTTATAAATTGATACGCCTTCTTTTAGTCCTGCGGGATTGGTTTGTGGGGCATCTTGCCAAGTTTTTCCACCGTCAGAAGTCAATAGAACGTTTGGAATCGCTTTGTTTACTTCTTGATAATCTCCACCGACAGCTATGCCGTGTTGTTTATCCCAAAACCTCAATCCAAACAGTCCAGAGGCTTGACTGGCGGGCATATTGGTATTCACGACCGACCACCTTTCTCCTTGATTTTCTGTATAAAAAACTCGTGCAGATTCGCCTCCGCCCGTACATATATATGCCTGGTTTTTACTAAAAGTTATCAAACTCGTACCACTGGCGGCAAAGGCAGCTTCCCCTTTTTGGTTTTCGGGAATATTTTCTGGATTAATAGGATTCCAAGATTTGCCACCATCTTTTGTTTTCAGAATCACAAATTTACCATCAATTGGGTCGCTGAAAACGATGCCATTTTGAGCATCCCAAAAATCAATGCCATCAAAGAAAATGCCCTTTTGAATGGTTTGATAGACAATTTTCCAAGTTTTTCCTCCGTCATGGGTACGATAAATTTTGGCGTTTCCTTTCTCTGCTTCACCTGCTGACATCAAAATTGCCGTCTGTGCATCAAAAGCATGAATGTCTCTAAAATCCAAGGTTTCAGCCCCTTGTACCTGCGTGGCTACCCACGTTTTACCGCCGTCAATTGTTTTAACAAATGTTCCTTTTGAGCCACCCACCCAAACAATTTTATCCGAAACAGCACAGACCGAACGAAAACTTGACTCAGTATTAGAAACCTGTTTTTGCCATTGGGCTTGGGTTTGAGCAATGCAAATGAAGGCAATCAGAAAGGAGAATATTTTTTTCACGTTTGAATGTGTTTGGTTGATGGCAATAATAATGATTTTAAAGGTATTCGTATATTTTCAAAAAACTAAGTATTCGGTTTATGATAATCGGAATCCAAAAATTATTTATACATATTTAATAATCAATAGTTTATGAGTATTTTTTAACTTAACAACTTATTGACTTAAAACTTAATGACTACTTACTTCCACGTAATATTGCTAATAAACAACCAAATATTTAGTATTTTTGTTGAAAAACATTTTCTATTATGCCCAACTGGATTACTGCCAAAGAATACAGCGATATTACTTACAAAAAATGTGAAGGTGTTGCTCGGATTGCCTTCAATCGCCCCGAAGTCCGCAATGCCTTCCGTCCCAAAACTACCTTTCAGCTTCTTGACGCTTTCACTGATGCCACACACGACAAAAGCATAGGCGTGGTCTTGCTGTCGGGAGAAGGACCTTCGCCTAAAGACGGTATCTGGGCTTTCTGTTCCGGAGGAGACCAAAAGGCTCGCCAAAAGGGGGGATATCGTGCCGAAGATGGACGAGACCGCCTCAATATATTGGAGGTTCAACGCCTTATTAGATTTATGACTAAGCCCGTCATAGCGGTTGTGCCAGGTTGGGCGGTTGGCGGTGGACACAGTCTTCACGTGGTTTGCGACCTTTCATTGGCGAGTAAAGAACACGCCATCTTCAAACAAACCGACGCTGATGTTGCCAGTTATGATGCTGGTTATGGGTCGGCTTATTTGGCAAAAATGGTGGGACAGAAAAAAGCTCGTGAGATTTTCTTTTTGGGACGAAATTACTCAGCACAAGAAGCCTGCGAAATGGGTATGGTCAATGCCGCAGTACCACACGCCGAACTCGAAGATACTGCCTTTGCTTGGGCAAAAGAGATACTCGGCAAAAGTCCAATGGCAATTAGAATGCTTAAATTTGCCTTCAATTTGACGGATGATGGATTGGTAGGGCAGCAACTCTTTGCTGGGGAAGCCACTCGCCTTGGCTACATGACCGAAGAAGCCCAAGAAGGCAGAGATTCATTCCTCGAAAAACGAAAGCCCAATTGGGATAAATTTGAGAGATATTCTTAATGTAATAAATCCTCCAAAGATAAAGATGTGGCACGGTTTGCGGTGGAAAGCGGGGAGTCCGTGCCACGTCTGGGTAAGAATTTATACACCTTTTTTTATCCGTGGTCAATATTTCACTGGGACGTATTGACCATGGATTACAATCTCATTATTTCGACGGGTTAAAACCCATCGTTACAAAATCGGTCGAGCCTACGGCTCTTTTTGGTTTTCCAGAACTTATGTATAAACCGTAGGCTTTTGAAGAACAATGCTCCTTTTCATCTATGGTCAGCGTCTTCACTGACTACGGATGAGAAAATTTAACTTAAAACTTATCAACTTAAAACTTAATAATTCCCTACCTAATACCGAATTATCCAAAATGGATTTCGTTCTTCTTTAATCTTTTCTTGAATAAATTTTCTCAAAATATCCTGATACGCCAATTCAGTAACTTTTTTACCTTTCAATTTCTTAGGTAAATCCATCTGCGTAGTGATTTTGATTGGTTCTATTTTGGTTGCTTCTACAATGACAGCCCCATCATTAATATTCAATTCTAAAATTAACCCTGGCAAGCCGTAAAGCCTTTCTGGACCTCCATTCAAAGGAATATCTTGGGCAAACCATGCGATGATTTTTTGCTTTTTGATAGTATCTTCCACCATGGCTTTCATGCAAATATGTCCCGCAACGTCTTTGATATCGTTGAGAATTTTCCAGTTCAAGGTTTTCAAAGAATCCTCAATGATATAGGTTTTCCCTGCCATCTCAAACACTTCGGTCATGGTGCCTTTTTCAAAATCTCGCTTAATGCCAAACACCTCTTTTCTACCGCTATAATCGTACTTTTCTTCCCAACTGGTCAATTGGTCTGATTGGGTATAATAACTGCCTTTGTCGTTGAAATACAACAAAGTATATTCTATGCCTTCGTCTCTACCACCAAACATATAGGCTTGTTTTTCTTTTTCCTGCTTACTCAAATACGTCAAAGTTGAATTGAGTTTCGTCCAATAAGTGGTACGAGTATAGCGAATCATCCCTTCCTGTTGGGCGAAGGTTTGTAATGAAATAATAGATATAAGTAGAGTGATTATTTGCTTTTCCATTTATTTATTTTTACGATAATTGATAACATTTATTTATTCATGGTTTACTCATGGCATGAATCAAAGTCATGCCATGAATTTCGTTTAATAACTAAATTACATCCAACCTTGATTTTTCTTCAATTTATCCACGTGTCCTTTTAGATTGTAAGTCAAACTAAGCATAAAGTAACGGGCTAAAGTTAAAGATGTTTGAGTGGTAACGGTATTTTGATAACCTCTTTGTATAATGCTCTGACGCTTATTGAAAATATCAAATGCCGCTAAACGCACTTCCAATTTATTTTCTTTCATAAACAATCGTCTCACAGAAGCATTCAAAATCGGGATTTCTTGTTCAAATCCAAAGCGTTCATTTTTGTAATAATTATAGTCAAAATTGGTCTCGAAGAAAGTTTTCTTGATAAAATTCCACTTGATGGATGTATCAAAACTATTGTTTCGGATATTCTGGTTTTGGGCTTCACTCAATGAATATTTGATGTTGTTGATACCCACATTGGCATTCATTCCCACAATCAGTTTATCGCCAGGTGTTAAATTAAAACCAAAACGCAAATTATAATTTTGGTTGTTATTATCATTCAATACACCATTTATAAACGTTGGATTATTGGAAGTATTAATATTTGGATTGAAATTTACTGTCAATTTCGTTTTGATAATTGGGAAACTACAATACGTTCCAACATACAGACGTGTTCCGCCCGAGAGATTTTCTGGACGTGTTCTAACTATGAAAGTAGTAGGGTCAACGGTCTGATTATAAACTACTTGACTTAAATAATAATCGTATCCACCCCACAGGTTTACACTCATAAACGTAGCAGGGTCAAATTTATTTAAAGAGAAATTTAAACTATGACTTTTCTCTGGATTCAAATCTGGATTACCCGTTGAGATAAAAAACGGATTATTATTATTGATAATGGGTTGTAAGTCAGCGATTTGTGGAGCATTTACTTCCAAATTATAGCTTACATTAAAATACATATTATTTTTCAATTCAAGGCTGGCATCTATATATGGCGTAAAGGCAGGGTAATTTTTGCTAATATTGGAAAGGCTTGCAGTTCCTTTTTTAGCATATTGTGTACCTTCGAGGTCGTAACGCAAACCCGCTGCTCCCACCATAATATTCACGCCCGAATGTGAATAACGAAAACTGGTTCCGATACGATTATAAGTGATGGTATTCTCGAAATATGTACTCAAACTATCAAAACGGCGATTTTCTTGCAAACCATTAAAGGCTTGACGGTCAACGTTACGTTTATCAGAAGAACCATTGTAGAAAGTTTCCCAAAAGATTTTCTTGGATAAAGGCTCCGTATATAAAACACTTCCTTTTAAAAGATTTTGCCGATTTTCATTATTATTTATCTGACTAATAGCCCTCACTTGGTCGTTCAAATTACTTGCTGAAAGAAATCTACTGAATGAATTGAGGTTTTCAGTACCGTCTGAATTGATGATATTATATCCAAAACTCAAAGCAAAACTACGTCCTTTCGTTTTGAATTTATGTCTGAAAATAGCATTGGTTGTCAGATTGAGGTTTGTAAAATCGCTCATATTGTTGATGTCTGAACGAGTACGTAAAACGCCTTCTTCTGTCAAATTGCTTTGGAACATTCTGTTCTTATCATTACGCATCCCTGCCCGCATATTTGCCTTCACAATGAGTGTATTACTCGAATCTATCATTTGTTCAAAACGAGTTCCAATGCTGTGATTACCTCTGAAATTGTTTTGAGCCGAGGTATCAGTTGTCAAGAAAGCATTATTTTGGAGAAAGGTTTTCTTATTCTGAAATTGGTCTAACATCAAGCGGGTTTGATTATAGAAATAGCTGGTGCTGAGTTTGGTTTTTTTATTATCAAAATTATAATTTACCCCACCACCCGCATTATTAGTAAATCCACGACCATCAAACTGGTTGGTAATGCCATCGCCACCGTCCCAATTCCAGCGATTTCCACCAAAACCA
>JANPIG010000644.1:0-2259 GCA_031424875.1 Cytophagales bacterium | reverse complement strand
GGCAAAGTTAGAAATCTCGTATTGCTCAAAGCCATGTTGAGCTAAATGATTGACCAAAATATCAAATTGAGTAGCCGAAAAGTCATCATCAATCGTTTGTATTTTTCCTTGTTTTAGCCATTTCCCAAAAACGGTTTTAGGTTCAATTGTGAGACAATAAGCGGAAATATGTTTGAGATTTAGGTCGGTGGCTTTCTGCAAATCAAGCCTTAGAATATCGTGATTATCGGCTGGAATAGCATAGATTAAATCAATCGTAATATTATCAATACCAACATCTTGTGAGATTTTCACACAATCCTCAGCTTCTTTGGAAGTGTGAATTCGGTTGAGACTTTTTAGGTGTGGTTCATAAAAAGATTGAATCCCAATACTAAGTCGATTGATTTTGTATTTTTTCAATAAAGCTACCTTCTCTTTTGTCAAATCATCAGGGTTGGCCTCGAGGGTAATTTCAATATCAGGGCGAAGTGTAAAATGCTTAGAAATAGCCTCAAAAATCAAAGCAAAATCTTCTTCTTCTAACAGTGAAGGCGTTCCGCCACCAAAATAAATAGTTTCAAGATATTTGTCTTGAAGATAGTTTTTTTGCAAAGCAATTTCCTGACAAAGTGCTTGCACAATGTCTCGTTTAGCCTTTAAAGAAGTGCTAAAATGGAAGTCGCAGTAATGACAAGCCTGACGGCAGAAAGGTATGTGGAGGTAAAGGTGCATTACTCAGGAAGGTAGGTCAAAAAACTCAAATCACTTTCCACAAACATCTCATTTGCCAAATCTTGTAATTGCGGTGCAGAAACGGCTTTTATTTGGTCGAAAAGATATTCTAAAGTATCAATCCTGTCAATGTCCAACAGACTTTTTGCCATCATCAACATAAAGCTCATGTTGCTTTCTTCCGACATCGCCATTTGCCCCATCAGTTGTTCTTTGGTATTGTGGAGTTGTGTTTTGGTTAATGGAATTTCCCTCAATTTTTGTAATTCCTTCAAAATCAAGCCATTCACTCTATTCAAACGCTTCACTTCGGTAGCATACGCAATGCTCCAATAGCCCGTATCAATGAAAGGCGTGTAACCTGCATCAATGGCATACACCAATCCATTGCGTTCTCTAACAGCTAAGTTCAAGCGTGAATTCATCCCAAAACCTCCCAAAAGATTAACCAACATAAAAAATGGCAATCGTTTCTCATGTGAAAGCGAATAAGAAGTTCGCCCGATAGATACGTGTGCCTGTGAGATTTTACGACTATTTTGCAGATTTTGAGGAATATAACCCGTTGGAGCAACCCTAATCAAATTTGAACGTTTAGCAGGAATATCTTTCAAAAATTTTTCAGCTAATTTTAATACTTTTTTGAAAGAAATATTGCCGATAGAAGAAAACACAACTCGCTCTGTATCAAGATTTTCTGAGATAAAATCTAATAAATCTTTTCTCGTAAAATTAGAAACACTCTCTTGGTTGCCGAGCGTATTTTTCCCTAATTGATGATTGGCAAATATTAATTCGTCAAAATCATCTTGGAGAGCATCTTCGGGTGAATCATAATACATTGCCATTTCTTCCAAAATCACGCCTCTTTCACGCTCTACTTGCTTATCGGGAAAGGTAGAATTGAAAGTTATATCCGACAAAAGCTCCAAAGCACGCTCGTAATGTGGCGTGAGGACAGAAGCGTGAAAACAGATTTTTTCTTTGGTAGTATAAGCGTTCAATTCGCCCCCCACTATCTCTAAACGATTGATAATCTGTAAAGAAGTACGTTTTTGAGTCCCTTTGAAAGCCATGTGTTCCCAAAAATGTGCGAGTCCCTGTTGATGCAGTTTTTCATCACGGCTGCCCATGTCGAGCATGATTCCTATGTGCGAAATAGCGGTATGTGTAACCTGCCGATGTACGATTCTGATACCGTTTGGCAGGGTATGTTGATAAATTGATTCCATTAATGAGTAAACACAATTTTGAGCGATTTTGCTCAAAATTCAAGAGATGAATACAAAAATAGTTAATTTTGATGGGTTAATTGATTTAAGTAAAACAATGAAAATAGGTTTTGATGCCAAGCGGGCGTTCCATAATAATACAGGCTTAGGAAATTATAGTCGTTTCGTGATGGAAGGTTTGTTAAAATATTTTCCAGAAAATGAATATTTTGCGTATTCACCAAAATCATCCACTAAAGAAATTGGAATCAAGGGAATGTATCCTAAAAATAAATTTCTATGGCGTAGTTGGTTGATTAAGAACGACTTACAA
>JANPIG010000643.1:0-4817 GCA_031424875.1 Cytophagales bacterium | reverse complement strand
TTCTTTCGTAGTTATTTTTGCATCTTTCGTCTCTCTCGATTCTTCTTTTGAACTTACTTCACGACCTTTGTTCAACAGATTATCAAGGGCTTTGTCAATGGTTTTTTCGGGTGCGGGTGGAGGTACAACTTCCAAACGCACTTTTGCTTTTCCACTTGCCATCATACCCAATTTTGAAGCGGCTTCTTTGGATAAATTAATGATTTTACCTTCTTCTTCACATTTGCAATAATCATTTATTCTAACCTGTACACTAAGATTATTCTCTAAATTTGTTACTTTTACAAGCGTGTTGAGTGGATATTTTGAATGCGAAGCGGTCAATAAGGCATCATCGTATTTTTCTCCGAAAGAGGTTAATTTACCTTTTAAATTAGCAGCGTAATATCTGGCGGTTCCTTCCTCAGAAAACCCTCCTTTACCAACAGGACCATTTTGACTAAATGAGGCTGAGGTATTACAAAAATTTCCGACTACAATGAATACAGATAAAATAATCTTTTTCATGGCGATAATTGTTTATGTTTTAACGGGTTAAAAAATTATACTTAGGATGTTAGTATTTTAAGAATATATTTAAAATTATATTTATATTATTGTATAATTTTTTACTAAAAGTACCCGATACTGCAAATCTAAGTACATTTTTTAATATTCTATCTAATAATGGCAATTTGTGTGCCAATTTATATGAGCGACTAAAACTGTGTTTCAATTAACAGGGAAGAGTAAAAAGTTTTCAAAAAATATTTTTTTAAATCCATAAGTCATTCAAAATGAACCATTTACTTCTTTAAAAAATTCATAAATTATACTTTATCTTTCTGAATCCGTGAACCGTTCGCCTTGAACCGTTTACCTTATTAACTCTTTTATGAACAAAATCCCTTTAACTATTCAAGGACAACAACGAGTAATTATTGAACATGTAACGCCACAATTAGAGGGCGGTCGTTTTGCGGTAAAAGCCTTTGTGGGCGACCTCATAAAGGTAGAAGCTGATATATATTTGGATGGCCATGACCTCCTCTCGGCAAACCTAATTTATAAATCTTCAAAAGATAAAAATTGGAATACCATTCCCATGAATTTTGTGGGCAATGACCATTATCAGGCAGATTTTTCAGTATATGAAAACGGTTTTTATACCTACACCATTGAAGCATGGGTCAATCATTCTGCGAGTTGGGAACACGAAATATCTATGAAAATTAAAGACGGCCAACATGTGAACGTAGAGCTTTTGGTAGGGGCAAATATTTTAGATAAAATGACAGTTATAGCTACTAAAGAAGATAAGCCCGAACTAAAATCTTATGCTAAACTCTTCAGAGACCCTAATCATTACGAAGAAGCAATTAACTTTGCGAGCAGCCCTCAAATGCACCACTGGATCCACCAATACCCTGACAAACAACATGTTACGGTTCATAGAGAATTGAAAATATGGACGGATAGGGAGCGTGCTGCCTTCTCTTCATGGTATTCCATGTTCCCACGTTCGGCTTCTACTGACCGCAATCGTCCACATGGGAATTTTAAAGATGTAGAAAATAATGTCTTGCCTCGCATGAAATCCTTGGGCTTTGATGTGCTTTATATTCCTCCTATACATCCCATTGGTTTGCAATTTCGAAAGGGAAAAAACAACTCAGTTACTTTTGAAGAAGGAGAACCTGGTGTACCTTACGGCATTGGTTCACACGAAGGTGGACATACGGCGATTCATTCAGAATTGGGAACTTTGGATGATTTGAAATCCTTGATAAATGCTTGTAAATCAATGGATATTGAACTCGCAATGGACTTAGCCATTCAATGTTCACCCGACCACCCGTGGGCAAAGGAACATCCAGAATGGTTTAAGATTCGCCCTGACGGTACGATTCAATACGCTGAAAATCCACCGAAAAAATATCAGGATATTTATCCCCTCAATTTCGAATCGGAGAACTGGCAAGGGCTTTGGGAGGAACTCAAAAACGTAATGATGACGTGGGCAGAATGGGGCGTTCGGATTATTCGGGTGGACAATCCACATACAAAGGCTTTTGGTTTTTGGGAATGGGTGATTGCCGAGGTTCAAGCCGTTTACCCAGACATGATTTTTCTGGCAGAAGCATTCACCAAACCCCGTGTAATGGAACAACTGGCGAAACTAGGATATACGCAATCCTACACGTATTA
This sequence comes from Cytophagales bacterium, assembly GCA_031424875.1. Taxonomy (GTDB): domain Bacteria; phylum Bacteroidota; class Bacteroidia; order Cytophagales; family Spirosomataceae; genus Arcicella. The sequence goes on along the minus strand of JANPIG010000643.1, from coordinate 2,630 downwards.
CACTTGGCGAACTACGAAACATAGCTTGATTGAGTATATGAACGAACTCACCAAGACCGACCAAGCCTTGTATATGCGACCAAATTTTTGGCCTAATACCCACGATATTTTGCCGTATAATTTACAAGGAGGACTGGAACCCATGTTTATTAATCGCTATTTTATGGCGGCAACTTTATCTGCTAATTATGGTATTTTTGGACCATTTTATGAGACCATGGCTAATGAAGCAAACCCAGGAAAAGAGGAATACAGAAACTCAGAAAAGTACGAAATAAGACAATGGGACTGGAATTTTGAGAATAAGCTAACGTATGTGATACGTCAAACCAATAAGGCAAGGGTTGAAAATTCAGCTTTGCAACGAACCAATAATATCACTTTTTGTAATATAGAAAATGATAATATTTTGGCCTATCTAAAAACGCATTGGAACGGCAACAGAATTTTATGTATCGTAAACCTCGACCCATATAATACACAAAGTGGTTGGGTGGGTGTACCCTTAAACTTGATAGGTAAAAGACCCGATGAAGAATATATCGTTCACGATTTAATTACGGGAGCAAAATATTTCTGGAAGGGAGAATATAATATTGTAGAATTGAACCCACAAATGATGCCGATGCATCTTTTTAGGATTGAGGATTTGTAAGGAAAGAAGTATATACTTATTGAAGCAAGTCTAAAATCGACTTTAAAAATCGCTGACGGGTTAAAACTACCGTCAGGGTCTTTGTATCAATAAGTATATACGTTCTGAGATTTATTTTCCAAATACTTCTTTAGATAATTTTTCATCTAACTGATAAAGATCTTTTCTGAAGTTCATTTGTCCATTTACATCCACCCAAGCTGTAAAATAAGCTATATACACAGGTACTGTTGGCTTTAAATTAATGGCAGTTTGTTCATCAGTTTGTAAAGTTTCATCAACTTTAGCGGGATTCCATTCGGGGTTATTTTTTAGCAGATAATTGGCTAACTTCAAAGGGTTTTCTACTCGAATACAACCGTGACTAAATGCACGATTAGTTGATTCAAAAAGACGTTTTGAAGGCGTATCGTGTAAATAGATATGAAAGTTATTAGGAAACATAAACTTCATTTTGCCCAAAGCATTATCTTCTCCTGGTTTCTGACGGAAATTATAAGGCACGCTGTTAGTGTATTGATTCCAATTGATATTATCTGCATCTACTTGCTTTTCACCCAAAAAAACTTCCATATTATTTTGTGCTAAGTAGTTGGAATTTCTTTTCAAATGTGCCAAAATTTCAGTATTACCTATGCTCAGAGGTACACCCCAATAAGGGTTTAAAACAATTTGAGACATATTTCCTTTGAAAATACTGGTCTTACGAGCAGTTTGTCCAACCACCACATTAGTGGACCAAACTTCTTTATTATTTTCATAAATATGTAGTTTAAATTCTGGAATATTTACCAGCAAATATTCCTTTTCCATCTCCACAGGAATCCATCTCAAACGCTCCAAGTTTAGCATTATTTGTCTAATCCTAAAATCAATGGTTTTTTTCAACTCTATAAGAGTTTCTTTGTCAATTTTCCCACTTTCCAGTAATCCCATCCTACGTTGAAACAGTTTTACAGCATTGCTCAATTCAGTCGTAAAAATGATGTTTTTATCATTAGTGGCTAAGTCGCCAGTCAAGAATAAATGTTGTTTTACATTTACCAAACATGAATCACTTTCACCAATCAATATTTGCTTTTTCTTAGTAGTAATTAAAGGAAATCCTCCCTTTTTTTCTATGGCTCTATACTTACTCAGCTTATCTTTCAGACGAATATAATATTGATTTACAGGCTCTTGCAGTTTTTCACATTTAAGAGAAGAAACCAAAGTGTCTAAAAGTACTTGATAATTTTTCTTCTTTCGAGGAATAAACCATTCCAAGTTAGATGACTTTTTTGTAGTACCACCATACACCTTTTCGGCATATTTAAAGAAAGTAGTGGTTAATAATAGTTCTAATTGTGCAGCTCGTTTCTGATCCGCAACAAAGGATTTTTCATCGCTATTAAGTAGGGTTAGCAAAGAATCTAACTGACGATTATTAAAGCTATTATCTTCAAAATCATGACGATAATTCTGCAATCTGGCATAAAAAGTAGAAATCGCACAAGTAACTCCATATTGACTAAACCAAGCATACTGCAAATTGCGGCGATTATAGAACTCTTCAACCTCACTTTTTAAAGAATCTGAAACAGGATTCTTTTTGAAAAAAGTTTGTAAATCTGTACTATCAAGGGCTAATCCTGAATAATTTTCGGAATTATAGAATGTAGAGTCGGGTAGGTGTGATTGTGAATTTCCTCCTTTCTTTTTACAGCCAACAACGATTAAAATCGTGATTAAAATGACTAACAAAGTATTTATTTTGAACATAAGTAATATTGGTAAAACATGAATGATGAAGTATGGAAAAATTGTATAATACCTTCTGAAGCCCATAATTTTTTAAGCCGTCAGAAGGTATCAAACAACGCTGTTTATACTAAATAAAATAACGGAGTTATGTACTTATTAATGGAAAGGCGCTGTCAGGGTTGAATCCGACACCCTGATAGTGCCTTTTTGCCTTGTTGGCGGTTAATTTTAC